>DATILZ010000633.1:0-14514 GCA_035475995.1 Hanamia sp.
TAAAGAAACTTTAAAAGCATTAATTCCTTTTTTGAAAAAGAAACATCACCATTCATGGCGCAAATCGATCGAAAAAGGAATGGAAGATTGGTGGAAAGTACTGGATGCAAGAGCGCATGATTCAGCTGACCCAATCAATCCACAAAGAGTCTTCCATGAACTTTCTCCGCGCCTTCCGGATAATTGTATTATATCATCCGATTCAGGAACTTCTGCCGATTGGTTTGCCCGCCATTTAAAAATTCGCAATGGAATGATGGCTTCATTGTCCGGCAATTTGGCAACAATGTGTCCCGGCGTTCCTTATGCAATTGCAGCAAAATTTGCTTATCCGGATAGAATTCCAATTGCATTAGTTGGTGACGGTGCGATGCAAATGTTGGGAAATAATGGGCTGATCACCATTTCAAAATATTGGAAAAGATGGAAAGATCCGCGACTGGTAATTATGGTGCTTCATAATAACGATCTGAACCAGGTAAGCTGGGAACAAAGAGTGATGAGTGGCGATCCTAAATTTTCGGGTTCACAGGATGTGCCTGATTTTCCTTATGCAGAATATGCAAAACTTCTCGGGCTGAAAGGTGTTTATGTAAATGATCCTGAAAAAATAGGTGATGGCTGGGATGATGTGCTTTCTGCAGACAGGCCGGCAGTTCTGGAAGTGGTAACAGATCCTAATGTGCCGCCACTTCCTCCGCATATTTCTTTTGAAATGATGGTAAAATACGGCGAAACTTTATTGAAAGGAGACCCTGACGAAGCGGGAATTATTAAATCAACATGGAAAAGTGAATTGTCAACAGTTCTTAGTTAATGAATGAAGAAGCAGTAAATATTAAAGATGTAAAAGTGAGTGCTTATACGATTCCAACGGATGGGCCGGAATCAGACGGAACGATAAAATGGAACAGCACAACGATGGTTTTGGTGGAAATAGAAGCGGGAGGAAAAAAGGGAATTGGATATTCTTACGCAGATCTTTCTTCGGCTTTCTATATTGAAAAAAGTTTGAAAGAAATTGTAGTTGGAAAAGACGCAATGCAAATTCCTTTCATTCTTAAAACAATGATCGAAAGCGTCAGAAACAGCGGAAATTATGGGGTGATTGCAATGGCGATTTCAGCAGTGGATAATGCATTGTGGGATTTAAAAGCAAAAATTTTGAATGTGCCTTTGGTTGCACTATTTGGAAAAGTGAGAGATGATTTCTGGATTTATGGAAGCGGCGGATTTACTTCTTATTCTATTAAAAAGTTACAAAAACAGTTGGGAGATTGGGCTGAAGAAGGAATTAAACAAGTAAAAATGAAAATTGGCCGTGAGCCGAAAAAAGATTTGGAAAGAGTCGAAAAAGCAAGAGAAGCGATAGGAAAAGATTGCGCATTATTTGTAGATGCAAATGGTGCTTATAGTGCAAAACAAGCGCTGGAATTAGCAAACAAATTTGCAGCGTTAGATGTTACCTGGTTCGAAGAACCGGTTCCGGCAAGCGATTTAAAAGGATTAAATTTTATCCGGGAACATGCTCCTGATAAAATCAATATTGCCGCCGGTGAATATGGATATAACCTTCCGTATTTTGAACAAATGCTGGATGCCGGAGCGGTAGATGTATTGCAGGCTGACGCGACAAGATGTGGTGGAATTTCCGTTTTCGTGAAAGCCGGAAATACTTGCGAAGCGCATCAGTTGCCTTTTTCTTCTCATTGCGCGCCATCATTGCATTTGCATCCGGGATTGTCGCTCGATTCTTTTTTTACAGCCGAATATTTTTATGATCATGTAAGAATTGAAAACATGCTTTTTGATGGAACCGCAAAGCCGGTAAACGGCGCTCTCCATGCGGATATGAGCAGGTGGGGATTTGGTTTGGAATTTAAATATAAAGATGCGGAGAAGTATAAAGTTTAGAAGCTGATTACAAGGAAATTAATTGCCATTGAGAACATACTTTTTAAAGAAATGACTATGGCAAAGGAAACTGATACATTAGACTTAAGATATGAAACAAAATATTCTGAAGGCGTCAATGCGGAAGCAATTGAAAAAGAATTAAGGAAAAAAATTGAAGGCGAAGTCCGTTTCGATAAAGGAACGAAAGCTTTGTATGCAACCGATGCCTCCAACTATCGTCAGGTTCCTATTGGCGTTGTACTTCCAAAAAATGAAGAAGATATTATCAAAACGGTAGCGATTTGCAGGAAATATCATGCACCGCTTTTATCAAGAGGCGGCGGCACCAGCCTTACCGGCGCTTGTTGTAACGTAGCTATTGTGATGGATATGACAAAATACTACAACAAGGTTTTGCATATTGATAAAGACAAAAAAACAGTTTTGGTTCAGCCGGGAATTGTTTTGGATGAAATGCGGCGAACTACTTCCCGGCAGGCAAATCTTACTTTCGGCCCCGATCCTGCAACGCACAGTCATTGCGCAATTGGTGGAATGTTGGGAAATAATTCCTGCGGAGTCCATTCGGTAATGGCGCAGTTTTATGGATATGGCGCAAGAATGTCCGATAATACAGAATCACTTACTATTCTTACTTATGATGGAATCAAACTGAAAGTGGGACCGACATCAGAAGAAGAATTGGAAAACATCATCAAAGCCGGTGGCAGAAAAGGAGAAATTTATCAGAAATTAAAAAACCTCAGAGATAAATATGCTGATGAGATCAGGAAGAAATTTCCTGATATTCCACGACGTGTTTCAGGTTATGATCTTCCTGCTTTGCTTCCTGAAAATGGATTTAATGTAGCGCAGGCAATTGTTGGTTCAGAAGGAACGTGTGTGGTTATTTTAGAAGCGAATATGAAACTGATGCCCGATCCGGGAGCACGTTCGCTGCTCGTTTTAGGCTATCCTGATATTTATGCTGCAGGCCGTGCCTGTCCTGAAATTATGAAGCATCAGCCGATTGGTTTGGAAGGTTTTGATGACAAGCTTTTGGATTTTATGCGAAAGAAAGGACTTGATGTAAATGATATTCCTTTACTTCCAAAAGGCGGCGGATGGCTTCTTTGCGAATTTGGCGGAAAAGACAAAACTGATTCTGACAACAAATGCAAAGCACTGATGGAAGAATTAAAAAAGCAAAAAGATCCGCCTGACATGAAGCTATTTGACGATGCGGATGAGGAGCAAAAGCTTTGGCAAATCAGAGAAGATGGATTGGGCGCAACAGCATTTGTTCCAGGTGAACCGGATGGTGCTCCCGGTTGGGAAGATTCTGCAGTTCCACCGGATAAAGTAGGAGATTATTTAAAAGATTTACGGGCGCTTTTCAGTAAATACGGTTATCATCCCTCATTATATGGGCATCTCGGGCAGGGCTGTGTTCACTGCCGGGTTGGATTTGACCTGGTAACAGAAGCAGGAATTGAAAATTATAAAAAGTTTACGGTTGAAGCTTCATATTTGGTGGTGAGTTACGGTGGTTCGCTTTCAGGCGAACATGGTGATGGACAAACAAGAGGCGATCTTTTGGAAATTATGTATGGCAAAAAGATCATGCAGGCATTTCATGAATTCAAATCTATTTGGGATCCGGAATGGCTGATGAATCCGGGGAAAATTATTGACACTTATGGACAACTATCAGATTTCAGATTGGGAACTTCTTACAATCCCCCGGCTCCGAAAACTCATTTTCATTTTTTAAATGATGACAACAAAGGAAGTTTTTCAAGAGCGGTGTTGAGATGTGTTGGCGTTGGAAATTGCCGCCGTCACGAAGGTGGAACGATGTGTCCAAGTTATATGGCAACAAGGGAAGAAGAACATTCGACCAGGGGACGCGCTCACATGCTTTTTGAGATGCTTCAGGGTGATGTTTTAACGCAAGGCTGGAAACAGGAACAAGTGAAAGAATCGCTGGATCTGTGTCTTGCCTGCAAAGGTTGCAAAGGCGATTGCCCGGTGAATGTGGATATGGCCACTTTAAAATCAGAATTTCTTTCTCATTATTATGAAAAGAAAATGCGACCCCGAAATGCTTATGCTTTTGGATGGATTTACTGGTGGTCGAGGATGGCCTCTTTGATGCCTGGAATTGTTAATTTCTTTACTCATGCGCCTTTATTTTCAACATTTGCAAAAGCTGCGGCAGGAATTACTGAAAAAAGAGATATTCCAAAATTTGCGCAGCAAACCTTTAGAAATTGGTTTAAGAGCCATCACCGCAGTCAATCTTCTTATACGCAAACAAAAGGAAAATATGAGCCAGAAGCAAAGCAATTTGAACTTTCGAAGAAGAAAAATAAAAAAGTGATCTTATGGGTGGACACGTTCAATAATTTTTTCAAACCCGAAACTTTAGTAGCCGGAATGGAAGTGCTGGAAGCGGCAGGATATGAAGTGATTATTTCTAAAAGATCTATTTGCTGCGGACGGCCATTGTACGATTTTGGAATGCTGGATACTGCTAAAAAAATGTTGTTGCAGATACTGGATGTTTTGCGCGATGAGATCAGAATGGGCACTCCGGTGGTTGGCTTGGAACCGAGTTGTGTAGCGGTTTTCAGAGATGAAATGTGTGATATCATTCCTTTTGATGAAGATGCCAAAAGATTGAAACAACAAACATTTACTCTTGCAGAATTTTTAGATAAAGAAGCAAAACATCATCATATTCCGGAACTAAAACGTGAGGCAATTGTTCATATTCATTGCCACGAAAAAGCAATCATTAAAACAAAAGCTGAAGAGAATTTACTCGGTCACATGAAACTTGATTATCACATGTTGGATACTGGCTGTTGCGGAATGGCCGGATATTTCGGTTATGAATGCGGAGATCATTACGATGTGTCTGAAAAAGTTGGAGAAATGATTCTTTTGCCCACTGTAAGAAAGGCCCAGAAAAAAACAATTGTTATTACAGATGGGTTTAGCTGCCGCGAGCAAATCGAGCAATTAACAGATAGAAAAGCATTGCATACGGCACAGGTTTTACAAATGGCATTGCACGAAAATGGCTCATCCGCCGGCGAAGACTATCCGGAGAAAAAATATGTGGAGGGAATGAAACTAAAATCTGTTTCATTGATGATAAAACGCACCGCTGTTCTTTTGTCAGTAGCTGCGCTCGTTACGGCTTGCTGTTTGTACAGTAAACAAAATAAGTAGTAAAACTATTTCTCATTTTAAAGACAAAACATTATGTGGTACTATAATGATTACTGGGGAATGAATTTCATCTGGTGGATTATCTGGATTTTATTCCTGATCTGGATTTTCGCCACTCCGTGGGGCTATCGTCGCACAAGAGATACTTCTTATGATATTCTCAGAAAACGTTTTGCATCCGGGGAAATCACCAAAGAAGAATATGAAGAAAAGAAAGCGATTTTGGAAAAGGACTTTAAGAAAAATAATTACACAGCTTAAAAAATTTATTTATGAAAAAATACAAAAAACAAAACCCTTTAGCCAATCTTGGAACAGCCATCGGAGTTGGATTAATTGCAGGTTTGGCAGGAACGATCACAATGACTTTATGCCAAATGGCAGAAATGAAAGTAACCGGCCGGAAACCTTCCAATACTCCGGCCAACGCAGTAAGGGAAGCACTTGATGTGGAACCGGTTTCGGAAAGTAAAAGCGAAGAAGTTTCCAACGAAGTTCATCTTACTTATGGAACCTCACTCGGAATGATCCGTGGAATTTTAGGACTTGCAGGATTAAAGGGAATGATTGCCAATTCACTTCATTTTCTGATTGTTTGGGGTGGCAAAATTTTTATGTTGCCTTCATTAAGAGTTGCAGCGCCAATCACGCACGAAAATGCAAAAACAATTACCACCGATGTTGTGCATCACCTCGTTTATGTAACTACAGTTGGTTGTGTTTACGATGCAATAATGTGTGATAAAAATAATCCTGTAATTGAAACAAAAGATCAGAAAGAATCAAAAAGGATGAAGAACAAAAAAAGAAAAAACAATTATTAATTCAATAAAACAATTTTTATGAAAAAGAATATGTCAGAAAATACGCAAACAGGAAATGCGCATAATACAGGAAATACCTATGCAGCCTCGCATAAAAACTATCGCCCCAAATCTGATGGCCACAGCAGTGAAAACTGGTTGGCCGATCACAAAAAACTTTTGTGGGGAATCGGTGGCGCTGTCGTATTAGGAACCGGAGCATTTCTTCTCTTGAAAAACAAAAATGGCTCTGATAAATATTCAGATACTTATGACGAACTGAATGCATTGGAACAAAATGCAATGAACGATTTGGGAGAAGAGGATATTGTAATTACTACCGTCTCAGAATTTGAATAGGAAGAAATGCAGTACAAATTAATCAACAACGATCAGCAAAAGACTTATGCAGTAGTGCTGGAAAGTGGTGAAGAGGTAATGGAACAATTAATGGCTTTTGCCAAAAAAGAAAAGGTAAGTATTTCTCAGTTTACGGCTATTGGTGCTTTCAGCGGGGCCGTTGTTGGTTTTTTTGATTTTTCAATTAAAGATTATAAAAAAATTCCGCTCAAAGAGCAAATGGAAGTGTTGACTTTAAATGGCGACATCACTTTATTTAATGATGATTATAAAATTCATGCTCATGTGATTTTAGGAAAAGAAGACGGCAGAGCATATGGCGGACATTTAATTAAAGCCACAGTTCATCCCACTTTAGAAATCATTCTGAATGAATCTCCTGCTTATCTAAGAAGGGAGATCAATAAAGAATCCGGGTTGGCTTTAATAAAAATATAAAAAAGATATGGCGATAAATAATTCAACCCCACCGGGTGCTCCCGGCATTTCTGCTCGGTGGACTTCCAGTGCTAAATCGGGTCTTGGTAAATCAACGAACGATTTTTCCTGTATTATTTTTACCATAAGCCACGGCATTTTGAATGAAATATATTATCCCCGTGAAGACATTGCCTGTATCAGGGATATGGAACTGATCGTTACAGATGGAGATAATTTTTTTTCAGAAGAAAAAAGAGATACATCGCATGAAATAAAATGGTTGAAAGAAGGAGTGCCGGCATTTAAAATAACCAATACCTGTTTTAAAAAAAAATATTCTATCCAAAAGGAAATTATTTCTGATCCATATCGCGATACTTTACTTCAAAAAATAACCTTCAAACCGACAAAAAAAGAAGAATCAAATAAATATAAACTGTTTGTTTTACTGGCTCCTCATATCGACAATCGTGGCGCAGAAAACAATGGTTGGCTTGGCGATTACAAGGGCGTTCCCATGCTGTTTGCAAACCGGCAGGGTATTACACTTGCTCTTGCCTGTTATAATACCCGGTTTCTAAAACGATCAGTAGGATATGTAGGAACTTCCGACGGATTCCAGGATTTAAAACAGCACTACAAAATGGAGTGGGAATATGCAAGAGCAGACAACGGAAATATAGCACTTACGGCAGAAATAGATATTTCAAAAACAAAAGAATTTGTACTCGCTTTGAGTTTTGGCCTTAAAGCAGAAGATGCCGGAAACCGGGCGTGGGCAAGTTTGATTGATGGTTTTGAAATGGCCAAAAGCAGGTATTTGTATGAATGGGGGCAGTTTCAAAAAAATCTAAAAAGCGTTAAAACCGGCAGAAATGATACGGGAAAAGATTTTCGTATAAGCGCTACTGTCATGAACCTTCATCAGTCGCGAAAATTCCCAGGTGGTGTAGTAGCAAGTCTTTCCATTCCCTGGGGAAATACCAAAGGTGATGATGATTTGGGCGGATATCACCTCGTATGGCCAAGAGATTTGGTAGAAAGTGCCGGCGGTTTTCTTGCGCTTCAATCGAAAGATGAGGTTTTAAAAATCCTCAATTATCTGATGTCAACACAGGAGAAGGACGGCCATTGGAGCCAGAATATGTGGCTGGAAGGAATTCCTTCATTGAATGGAATACAAATGGATGAAGTAGCACTTCCACTGCTACTGGTGGAGCAATGCCGGCAGCAATATAACCTGCCAGTCGAAAGATTAGAGCGGTATTGGCCTGCAATAAAAAAAACAATTTCTTTCATTGTCCATCATGGACCTTCCACCCAGCAGGACCGTTGGGAAGAAGAATCCGGGCTTTCTTCATTCACACTGGCAGCAGAAATTACCGGATTATTATGTGCCGCCAATCTTGCTGATGAAATGGGGGAACCTGGCATTGCTCAATATTGCCGTGATACCGCTGACTTTTGGAATGAACAGATTGAAAACTGGACTTATATTACAGACACTCCAATTTCAAAAGAAGCTGGGATAGATGGATATTACATGCGTATCAATCCGTATCATTTACCGGCTGAGGAGGTAAAAAATAAAATTATCTATATAAAAAACCGTACACATGAATCAGGTAAAATGTATTTATATGAGTTGGTTTGTGTAGATGCCCTCGCTTTGGTAAGATTCGGCCTTCGTGCAGCAGATGATCCAAAAATTTTGAATACTATTAAATTAATCGACGACAAATTAAAAGTAGATACACCAAATGGTCCATGCTGGCATCGCTATACCAATGACGGTTATGGAGAAGATCCCGAAGGCAACGGTTATTCAGAAAATGGCAAAGGAATCGGACGTGCATGGCCATTACTTACCGGTGAAAGAGCGCATTATGAAATAGCTGCCGGAAATATAAAAAGAGCGGGCGAATTATTAAAAGCCATGGAAGCTTTTGCAAACAACGGGCTCATTCCCGAGCAGATCTGGGACACTAATGATATTCCTGAAAAAGAATTATTTTTTGGGAAACATTCCGGCTCAGCTATGCCACTTACCTGGGCACATTCAGAATACATAAAGTTATGTTATTCGGTAAAAGCGAAAAAGATCTTTGACATGTTATCGGATACACATGACCGTTATGTTGTAAAAAAGCAAGGTTCGCGTTTTATGATTTGGCGTTTTACTTTTCCCTGCACCATTATTTCCTTACATAAAATCTTAAGAATAGAAACGCCTGTCGCGGCTCTCGTTCACTGGACTTCCGATAACTGGCAAACCAAAAATGACACGTATACGAAAGATACCAAAGTAGGAATGCATATAGCGGATATTGATTTTGGAAAAAAGAAATCAGGCGAAATAAAATTCACATTTTTCTGGAAAGAAGCAAATCATTGGGAGGGCAAAGATTTTGAGGTGAAGATATTGAGTGAATAAAAATGAACACAGTGAACGAACAAATAACCGAAATTCTTTGTTTTAGTATTGAAGCAAATGAACCATTTCATTCAAAAACAAAACCGGCGAAATCGCCGGTTTTGAAAAAAATATTAATCCTTCTGTCTATTTATTATTTGCCTGCGCAATCTGTGCTTCGCCGATTACTTTTTCCAACACTTTCACAGTTTCATTTACATAAATATCGCTACCAATGTTTTTTAAGAAGGTATTCTGTTTCGAAATTTTCGCTGTATCAGTTGCTATTTCCACAGAATCCTGTGGCAGCGTTTGCGTATGAAGATCAACAGGGGATTTTAAAAAGTTATCCAGTTTTTTTGCAGCTTCTTTGATCTCTTTCTGCATTTGTTTATACTTTACAATGTTTAAAGGAGTTTCTTCATTCTGATATTTATCCAGCAATGCCACTTCATTTTTAATTCCTTCAAAATCTCTGTTTTTATTAATGTCAGCATTCACTCTGGAAACTACCGGAGCATAACTGTAACCCGGATTCCATAGCGTATAATTTGCTTTCGGAATTTCGTCCCAATGCAACGCATCCGGATTATCTTTCTCACGAAGTTTTGCATTTTCCAACCTATCAGGAATAATAATATCCGGAACAACGCCGCGCAATTGGGTAGCGCCACCATTGATCCTATAAAACTTTCTAAAAGTAAGTTTCACATCGCCAAGACCTTCAGAAGGACGGCTAAAGAAAGGATTTTCAGACTGGGGATCAAGAGAAACATTTCTTTGAACAGTTCCCTTTCCATAAGTGGACGAACTTCCAATAATAATTCCACGATGGTAATCCTGAATGGCAGCAGCGAAAATCTCTGACGCAGAAGCGCTCATTTCATCTACCATTACTGCTAAGGGGCCGGTATATAAAACCTCTTTATTTTTATCGCTTAATACACTTGCTTCTCCTTCCCGGCCTTTTACCTGAACCACAGGGCCGCCTTTTACAAATAATCCAACCATATCCACCACATCCGATAAAGATCCACCGCCATTTCCCCTTAAATCCATAACTATTCCTTCTACATGTGCCGCCTTTAATTTTTGTACTTCTATGGCCACATCTGTAGCAGAGCGTCTTCCATTAGGATCATCAAAATTTGCATAAAACTCGGGTAAATAAATATAGCCTATTTTATGGCCGTTATTATTTATGACTGCGCTTTTAGCAAACGTATCATCCAGAGAAATTTTGCCTCTTTTAATTGGAACAACTTTTACCGTTCCGTCGGCTTTCTTTAGGGTAAGCTTCACTATGGACCCTTCCTTTTCCCCACGAATCAATTTTACCGCATCTGTTACCGCATATCCTGTTACATCCACTGGAGTTGCATCGCCTTCGCCTACTTTCAATATTTCATCGCCCGGCGTTACCTGCTGTGTTTTCCATGCAGGCATTCCTGTAATCAGATCTCCGATCAATATTTTCCCATCTTTTGGAACCAGTTGTGCACCAATTCCATAAAATGTTCCACTCAGCATTTCATCAAAACCTCTTTTATCTATCGGAGCAAAATAGGTAGTGTGAGGATCCATTGTACTTGTAATGGAATTTACAAAAGTGCTGAATAGTTCATCAGTCGAATTGTGGTTTTTGAGCGTTTGAAAATACCGGTCCATTTGCCGTGAAATACTCTCAACTGCTTCGCGCTCTAAAGTGGAATCAGCTTTATATCCTGAATCTTTTTTCATATTTGAATCCCGTTCATTCTGCAGATCTACGTATCGGCCTAAAACCAGGTATTTCAAACGTTTTCTGCCATAGTCTTCTCTTTCGGCAAGAGATTTTGGATAATTCCTTTTGTCGCCATCAGTTTGCAAACTTTCATCCTTTGTAAAGTCAAACGGTTTTTTCAAAATCTCTTTATACGAAGCAGCTACTTCATCCAGTCTTTTCACATATATGTTGCTGACAGTGTAGAAAGATTGAAGTGGCGCACCATGAATTTCATCATCAATCCTGTTTTCATATTTTTTAAAATCATTGATATCTGATTGAAGGAAAATGTATTTGTCAGGATCAAGGTTATCTTCAAATTTTTTTAATACTTCCTGTGAAAATTTATCATCTATTTTTTTAGGGTTATAGTGCCCCTGTTCCAGCACAATACCTACATTTCGCAGAATTTTCTCATATTTTGCTTTGGGATCGTCGTTTGGTTTATCGCTTCTTCCCATCACACCATATCCTACAAATAAACCGCATAAAATAAGGATAATAAGTACCGGAATAAATTTTTTGCTCATAATAAAACTGATTATTGGGTTCATACGTAAAAGTAACAGAAATTATATTTGTACTATAAAATTAAGTAATTGAATTAACAAAGGTTTTTGCAAAAGTATATACGGTTAAAAAAAATGATATTGCAAGGGGGCAAAAGTAAAAGAGCAAGCTGATACAGCAGGAATATTACCGGATGCATCGAAAATATGATTGTATTAGCAGATTTACTCATTCTACCGGTAAATATTCTGATCAATGGCTGTTAATGCTTGTTTTTTAAGTTAAATTTGCTTCTAAAGAATAAAAACTTACTCAACACAAATAATTCCTACAATGCAAGATACCATGCTGATAGAGCTAACCAATAAAAAAGCCGTTAAACTTTTACATGATATGGAAGATTTGAAACTAATAAAAGTGTTGAAAGAAAATATTGCTGCTCCAGAGGTAAAAACAAAATTATCTGATAAATACAGGGGCATCATTACCAAAGAGCAAGGGCAAAATCTCAACGAACACATCCGACAAATTCGCAGCGAATAGAACAATATTTAATTGATACTAATGTAGTGTCTGATTATTTTTCTGCTTCGTTTTCTGCTAATGGTATGGATTTCATGAATACCGTTATTGATGCTGTACCCAATATTTCTATCATTACGCAAATAGAATTATTATGCTGGAATACCGATGCTGCCACTGAACAAAATGTAAAAGATTTTGTTGCCGATAGTACTGTATTAAATATTAGCCATTACGAACAATGAAAAAGATTTTTCCAATATTAGTGGACTCAAAGCAATTAATCCACATAAAATGTAAAAGCCTTTTTAGCAGTTTGTGTAAAAGTAAAAATACAAATTCCGGTTATCTTCGTTCAACGAGGTCGTATCTGCGCATCATGCCACATACTTGAAAAATCGCCTATTACGGCAAATCCTTCTTTATTAAAATCCAGCTTGTTTAATTTCAAATTATCAATATCCGATTGCAACACTTTCCGGGTAAAAGGATTGATTGTTCCACCATTTAAGCCAGCCTGCACCGTTGGATCATATTGAAATTGCGCATCTACCAATGTACCACGCGGATACATAATTCCCGGTTGCCCCTGTCCACGGATATCTAAATACCGGGGATGATCCAAACCAAGCGTATGGCCAAATTCATGAGCGGCGGTTGTAGAATTATTCAAGAGATTATCCAGTTTAAAATAACCGGTATTTGAGCCAAGTCCATCAACAAAAGAAATATTTCCATTAGCATATTCTTCTATCCGGAAATAATTATTGCGGGGATTGATGTTATTATAAATTGTTTCAGGATTTAAATCAGGTTCATAAATACCTTCAATTTGAAAAACCACCTGGTAAACCATTCTTTTAAGAATTACTTTTCCATGTGGTTCGTTCCAATGATTGGCAATATCCCGTGCTATTTGAATGCTTAATAAATCATTGGCAGCATTTCCATAAAAATAAATAGTAGAATGAATGATAAACAAATTATTCTCAGGTTGTAGTTCTGCTTGACCCATCATTATGGAATTATCAAATGAAAGTAAATCCGGAATTTCTTAGGCAATTCATACTGTTTATTCAGAAAGCTCGATCCACACCGGCGCATGATCACTTGTCTTTTCCCATCCGCGCACATTGTGGTTCACTCCACCTGCTAACAGGCGCTTATCCAAATGTGAACTGAGCAGGAAATGATCAATTCGTAAACCGGCATTGCGGCCATAAGCATTGCGGAAATAATCCCAAAAAGTATAGATGGTTTCATTGGGATATAATTTTCTAATCGCATCCGTCCATCCCTGTGAAACGAGCGTATGAAAGGCTTCCCGCACTTCCGGGCGAAACAAAGCGTCATTTACCCATCGCTCTGGCTTATAAACATCCAGTTCTGTAGGCATTACATTAAAATCGCCGGTCAATAAAACCGGTGAACCTGATGCAAGAAGTTCTGATGCATGTGCAGTCAATCTTTCAAACCAGCGCAGCTTGTAATCAAACTTTGGTCCCGGCAAAGGATTTCCATTCGGAAGATATAAACAACCGATGGTTATACCATTTACCATTGCTTCAATATAGCGGCTGTGTGTATCTTCAGGATCACCGGGAAGTACACGGCAAATCTCTTCCGGTATTCCACTTTTAGCAAGTATCGCCACACCATTCCAGCTCTTTTGACCATGCCAGATAGCATGATAACCTGCATCTTTTATTGCTTCTTCCGGAAACTTTTCCTGCGGCGCTTTTAATTCCTGCAGGCACACTACATCAGGGGAAGTTTCATTAAGCCAGCGTAGCAGTACAGGCAATCGTCCGTTTACACCATTTACATTATAAGTAGCTATTTTCATAATCAGGTTCTACATCTTTTATTTTATAAAAATAAGTAATCGATTAAAGATACAGATAGAAATAATAAAAGCCATCTTAGCGATGGCTTTTATTATTTATGAATCAGAGATTCTGCTATTAAAAGCCTCCTTTTCTGGCGTTTAATAACAGCATTCTAACTTACCGTTACCTGTCCATAGTGGCCTAGTTAATTCTCGTTTTGTAATTTTCAAGTTCTTTGGTTGAAAGTTCTTCTGGCCTAACAAGTCGATAATGCTTTTCAGAAGTAACTGCAATTCCTTCGTCAGTTAATTCAAATTCAAAAAGCGCAATTGCCCCGTTACTCATAAATTGAGCAGCGATGGGTTTACAAAAGATACTACTTCAATGTTCTTTTGGTCAGATAAAGAACCAAGGTTCAGTGAGTCGATTTCACTAAAGAAATTTTTATAGCCACTTTCCGGTACCATTTTTTTAGTAATGAAATAACCTTTAGTTTTTTGAGCATTTCCAATTCCAGGGCCGAAAATTGTCAATTCACCTGAGTAACTGCTGTCTAAACTTTTGGAAACTGTGATTACTCGGTCTAATGATGTACTCTCGCTAATCCAAATCCGAATACTCTTTTTGTCATTAGAATATTGGAGGGGTAATAGTCTATTTGCTGTTAATGAATAATTACGATAAGGCATCATGACTTCTCTCGGACTTCCACAAGACGCCAGAATAATAATTGCCAATATGTATCCTAAGATTTTC
>DATILZ010000634.1:0-9494 GCA_035475995.1 Hanamia sp.
TCTGCAGGTAAAAATTTAGTAAGATTATAAGATTCCATTACAAACTTTTTAGAAAATGTATAAACATTTAGATTTTGATGATTCAATTTTAAAAACATAAGTAAAGATTTAAATGGTGAAGAAATGTGTAAGGATGAATACAATCAAATCTAATTAAATAAAGACATTTTTCACTATTCACTATTCACTATTCACTATTCACTATTCACTATTTCACTCGTCCCATTCACCACTTTTACATCATAACTTTCTGCATCAATATTGAATTGTTTTTTATACGCCGGTAGTATTTTAGATAAAAACGATTCTACCCCATCCTGCTTTACAATATTAATGGTAGAACCTCCAAAGCCTCCGCCCATGAGTCTTGCACCGATTACGTCTTTGTTTTCTTTTGCCTTATCTACTAAAAAATCCAGTTCTTTACAGCTTACTTCGTAAAGGTTTTTCAATCCCTCATGTGTTTGAAACATCAGCTTTCCAAAACCAATCAAATCATTTTCTTTTAAAAGAGTTGCGGCTTTTTTTGTACGCAAAATTTCTTCCACTACAAACAGGCAACGCTTGTAAATATCATCGCCCATTTCACTTTTAAAAGGCAGAAGTTCATCCGGATTTTTAATGTCTCTGAAAGACCGAATGTTTAATCCTTTTTTTAAAATTTCCATTCCTTTTTCACATTCTTTTCTTCGCTGATTGTATTCAGAAGCTGCCAGCGAATGATGCACTTTTGTATTGATCAGAATAATTTCATAACCTTCTATATTTAGCGGAATATATTCATTGGAAACATTTTTGGTGTCCAGCAACATGACCGTGTTTTTCTTGCTCATCATGTTGGCGTATTGATCCATAATTCCACACATCACTGCCGGAAAATTATGTTCGGCACGCTGTCCAAGTAAAGCCAATTCCTTGCGGCTCATTCCAAAATTACAAAGCTCATTCAAACTGAAAGAAATGCCGCCTTCCAACGCAGCCGATGAAGATAAACCGCCGCCAATTGGAATGTTGCCGCCAAAAGCGCAATTAAATCCTGAAACCGGTAAATTAAGTTTTTGAAATTCATTTACCACTCCAAGTACATAATTTTTCCATCCGGTCATTTTTCTTACTTCTGACAGGGGGACAGAAATGCTTTCATCAAAATCAATCGAATAACAATTTATTTTTTCAGAATTATTTAAAGAAATTGCAAAAAAAATTCCTTTATCAATGGCGGCTGGCATTACAAAACCATCATTGTAATCAATGTGTTCGCCAATAAGATTGATCCTTCCGGGGGAATAATAAAGATGTGGCTGTTCGTTAAATTTTTCTTCAAAAATTCTTTTTACATCTTCAACAGATTCATTCATAAATTTTGTTTAAAAAGAGAACTTTATAAGTCGTGGTAAATAAGGCGGATTGTCCGGATTCAAGCGTAATAAAACCCATTCCATTGTTGAACGCATCTGGTGGGCCGCTTACATTTTCTATCGCAATGCTTTTGCGATGTGCGGGTGTGTAGATTTGCAAATAAGGATAAGATTCAGCAGGGAAAAATTGCACTTCAAAATTCTTCTCCACATTCCTTAAAACGCAAAGTGGCTGGCATTCCTGTGTATCAAGTGTGAAACAATTATCCAAAAATGTATCGCCAATCTTTTCAATAGTAGTAAATTTCCGGTTCTCAACAACATTTCCGGTTGGTATCAATTCGCTGTTAAATTCAATCATATTTTTTGATTGAAATTCCAAATGCAGATCATTAATAGAATCGCCTAAAGTGAAGTAGGGATGCCATCCATCCTGCATAGGAATCAGCCCTTCAGCTTTATTGATACATTCAGTGGTAACAGTTAATTTATTTTCGGGTTCCAGTTGCCAGGTTACAATGCAATCATAATTAAATGGATACCCAGGATCTTCTGCGCGGTATTCATATTTCATCGTAACAGAAGCATTTAATTCATTCGCTGTCTCGGCAGTTATGGTAAAGGCTTTATCATACAACTCGCCATGCAACGCATGTTTGGCGGGCATGGATTTTTGTATAAAATATTCTTTATCTCCAAAAGTATATTTTGCCTCATTCATTCTGCACACGAAGGGGGAAAGCTTACATCCTTTAAATCCTTTTTCTACTACTTCGTTTTTAAATTCGTCATAAGACTGGTAGCTGTCAATCACGTTTATTTCTTCATTGTCCAGATGCACAACAAATTCATGTAGCATGGCACTGCATGAGGGCAAAATGGAGACGTAATTATTAGTAACATCATTTTTTAAAATGATTTTTTCAAAACCTGCTTCTGACTTTTTTTCTATTAAAAACATAATGCCGAATTTACAGAAAAGTTTTTTTAATTTGACTCCAGAATTTTCATCACCACTTTTTCTTCGGGTAAAAGGCCTGCTTTTTTATCATCTTTTTCCATCTTTTCAAGCTCATCCATATACTTTTCCAACTTCTTACTTTCATACAAAGAAAGGATGAGTGGATGAACATAATAGTTTTTACAAACGGTTCTTGTATTTCCCAAATGCTCCGAAACAATATCAAGCGCTTCTACAATTTTTCGTTTCGCTTCTGTTTTTGTTTCGCAACATCCTATTGATTTTAAGGCAAGGAAAGCCTGCACCGTTCCTGCCCACGTTCTGAAATCTTTTGCGGTGAAATCCTGCTGGCTTATTTCCCTGATGTAAGTATTCACAAGGCCCGAATCTATAGAATGGTGATTGCCTTCATCATCATAATATTGAAATAATTCTTTACCCGGCACATCTCTGCATTTTTTTATAATGCTTGCTAATCTTTTACTTTTCAATTTTATTTTATGCGCTATCCCTTTTTTCCCTTTAAAAGAAAACGTAACTGCATTTCCTTCAAATTTTACATGCCGGTCTTTCAGAGTAGTTAATCCAAAAGAGCCATATTCTTTTTCATAATAGGAATTACCGATGCGAATATTCGTGCGTTCCATAAGGCTTACAACGGCTGCCAGTACTTTTTTTTCTGATAATTCAGAAAGATTTAAATCTTTTTCCAATTGCAAACGTATATCTGGCAATGCTTTTCCAAAATCATGAAGCCTATAAAATTTTGTTTCGTTTCTTAATGCATTCCACGCGCGGTGATATTTATATTGTTTCCTGTTTTTGGTATCATAACCAGTAGCTTGCAAATGTCCATTTTCGTTTTTGCAGATCCATACTTTTTCCCAGGCCGGAGGAATTACCAGGTGTTTTATTCTGAGTAATTCTTCATCATCTTTGATCAGTTTATTTTCAAAGTAATATTCAAAAGTTTCACCATTTTTTCTTCTTTCAATTCCAGGGTCTTTATCGCTTACATAAATGAGATGCGCTGCCAGAGCGGTTTTCTCTTCATTCTTTACAATGGTGCGCAACTTTCTTTTTGAAAGTTTCACAACTTCTTCTGCAACCTCACTCATGAAAATAGAATTTAAACTTATTTATCCATTCACTATCTCGCCCCCATTTGGGTGCAACACCTGTCCGGAGATATAACTCGAATCATCATTGCACGCCAAAAATAAATAGGAAGGAGCTACTTCATTGGGCTGGCCTCCGCGTCCTATTGGCGTTCCGGCGCCATGTTCTTTTAATGTTTTATTCGGCTCTGAAGCTGTTATCAGTGGCGTCCAGATTGGGCCTGGGGCTACTGCATTTACACGAATTCCTTTGCTGATAAGATTATCGCTAAGGCTGCGTGTAAAAGTTACAATAGCGCCTTTTGTTGCAGAATAATCTATTAAATGAGGGCTGCCCCGATAGGCAGTAACAGAAGTGGTGTTTACAATAGCGCTTCCTTTTTTCATGTGTGGCAAGGAGGCTTTTGTAATCCAAAACATGGAAAAAATATTAGTTTCAAAAGTCTTAATCATGTTTTCTGTGGTGATATCTTCCAAAGAATCTGCTTCTGTCTGCGTACCGGCATTATTTATCAATACATCAATTCTTCCAAATTCTTGTACCGCTTTATCTATCGCCTGTTTGCAGAAATCTTCTTTTCTTAAATCGCCACGAATCAATAAACATTTCCTTCCGTAAGATTCTATTTTTTTCTTTGTATCATTTGCATCATCGTCTTCATCCAAATAAACAATTGCTACATCCGCACCTTCATTCGCAAATAATAAAGCACATGCTTTTCCAATACCACTATCAGCGCCGGTAATAAATAAAATCTTGTTTTCCATCTTCGTTCCTTTCCGTCCTTTTGGTGTAGTATCAGGAACTGAAGACATGTTTTTAGATGAATCAGTTTTAATTTTTGCAGTCGTTGCTTTTTCTTCGTCTTTAGTAGTTTTATCCATATTTTATGATTTTAGAATTTGAGTATTTTATTCTACAAAAAAATTTAAAAAAGGCAGTGTAAAAGCTGCCTTTTAAATTAAAAATGACACCATTCTTTTATTCATCTGTTTCATCTACTTCAAAAAATTCAGCTTCTTTATCAATCTTTTTTTTATCCTCCTCAATCTTCTTTTGCTTTTTATTTTTTTTACCACCTGAAGCCGTAAGATGAAGTTGAGTATCAGTGCCGGCAGAAAGGCCACCAGTTTGACGTGGCTCGTTTGTTTCTGTTCCCAGTTCATTACTTCCCATAGAAGGATTTGTGATTATTTCTTTATCTGGCATAATATTTTTTTTTGATGATTAATAATTTTTTTTACAGAAAAATATATGCCAAACGTTGAAGGTTGGTAACCTTTGAAAGGTTGGCAATCTTCAAGCCGCTATTTTTACAAAATGAATTACCTCGCGCATGCTTTTTTGTCTTTTGATAATCAGGAAATATTAACCGGAAATATGATAAGCGATTTTGTAAAAGGGAAAAAGAAATTTGATTATCCCTTAACGATTCAAAAAGGAATTGCTTTACACCGTATGATTGATAATTTCACAGATTTTCATCCTGCAACAGCAATTGCAAAAGATTTTTTCCGGCCACAATATCGCTTGTATTCCGGCGCTTTTGTTGATATTGTTTATGATCACTTTTTAGCGTTGGATCAAAAACAATTTGAATCTTATGGTGGCCTTCACGCATTTACCCGGATAATTTATATGCAATTAGATCAGGAAAAGAATTTTTTCCCCTTGCCTTTTGAAAGATTATTCCCTTATATGAAAACACAAAACTGGTTGTTTGAATACCGGTTAAAAGAAGGGATGCGCAAAAGTTTTGGCGGCCTTGTTCACAGAGCAGTTTATTTAAATGAATCTGATTTCGCTTTCAAAATTTTTAATGAACATTATGAAGAATTATCAGATTGTTATAAACTTTTTTTTCGTGAATTAAAAGAGTATGCTTTTGAAAGCCTGCGCAGCCTGTTAACAGAATAAATCCATCTATATTTGCAAATCAAAAAATATTATGAAGAAATTTCTTGTAGTGGCTCTGGTGTTCGTTTCTTTTTCTGCTTCTGCACAATTGGCTGTTTCTCCTATTCCTCCTTTGGACAAATCGCCGATGGATATGAGTTATTTCCCGGTAAATTATCCCATTTTAAAAATACAAAATAAAAGTATCGCTCCGCTGCTAATGCGTGTGATCTATAGCCGGCCACAAGTGAATGGCAGAAAGATTTTTGGTGAATTACAGGAATATGGGGAAGTGTGGCGTTTGGGTGCGAACGAAGCTACTGAGATTGAATTTTTCAGAGATGTGGAAATCAATCGTAAAAAAATCAAAAAAGGCCGTTATACACTTTATGCAATTCCTTTTCCTGATAAATGGACATTGATTGTAAATAAAGACACAGACACCTGGGGCAGTTTTCGTTATGATTCTTTAAAAGATGTAGTGCGAATGGATTTACCGGTCAAAAAAAACGATCTTACAGAAGATATGACCATCGTTTTTGAAAAAACAAATACAGGTGCAAATATGAACATCTATTGGGACGAGGTGAAAACTTCTTTGCCGGTTGTGTTTTAGGCTAAAGGCAAACGCAGAAAGCAAAACGCAAAATGCTAAAAGCAAAACACAAAATGCAGAAAGCAGAAAGCAGAAAGCAGAAAGCAGAAAGCAGAAAGCAAAATGCTGAAGGCAAAAAGGCAGAAAGCAAAACAAGAAGCAAAACGAGAACCTTTATTATTTGTTCATTTACCTAATACCTAATACCTGATACCTAAAACCTAAAAATAAAATCATCTTGAAACAGGAAACAAAATTTATCCATGCCGGCTCAGAACCAGATCCAACAACAGGTGCGATTATGACTCCCATTTACCAGACTTCTACTTTTGTTCAGGAAAGCCCTGGCGTACATAAAGGATATGAATATGCCAGAACGCAAAATCCTACAAGGGATGCATTACAGAATGCTTTGGCGATTGTCGAAAACGGTAAATATGGCTTGTGTTTTGCCAGCGGTTCCGCTGCCGCAGATGCGGTAATTAAATTATTAAATCCGGGCGATGAAGTAATTGCTGCCAATGATATGTATGGCGGAACCTATCGCCTTTTTACAAAAATTTTTGAAAAATATGGATTGAAATTTCACTTTATAAACATGCAGGATGCGAATGAAGTGTCAAAAGTAATTAATAAAAATACCAAGCTCATCTGGACAGAAACACCGACCAATCCGATGATGAATATTACGGATATTGCTGCTGTTGCTGCCATTGCAAAAAAACATCAGATTCTTCTTTGTGTTGATAACACTTTTGCTTCGCCTTATTTACAAAATCCTTTGGATCTCGGCGCTGATATTGTGTTGCATTCTGCCACAAAATATATCGGCGGCCACAGTGATTCTGTTCATGGTTGTTTGATTGTAAACGATGAAGAGCTTAGAAATAAATTAGCCTTTATCCAAAATAGTTGCGGTGCTGTTCCCGGTCCACAGGATTGCTTTTTAATTTTAAGAGGATTGAAAACACTGCACGTGCGGATGAAGCGCCATTGTGAAAACGGAGAAAAAATTGCGCATTGGCTCAGAAATAATCCTAAAGTGGATAAAGTTTATTGGGCAGGATTTGAAGATCATCCCAATCATGAAATTGCTAAAAAACAAATGCGCGGCTTTGGCGGAATGATGAGTTTTACTTTGAAAGATGACAGCATAGAAGCGGCAAATAAAGTACTTTCTTCTACCAAGCTTTTTTCTCTGGCAGAAAGCCTCGGCGGTGTTGAAAGCCTTATTGGCCATCCCGCTACGATGACTCATGCAAGTATTCCGCGTGAAGAAAGATTGAAAAACGGACTGGTAGATTCTTTGATAAGATTAAGCGTTGGAATTGAAGATGCAGATGATTTGATTGAAGATTTGGATAATGCGATTGGATAGATTTGGATATTAAAATGGAAAAAAATTTAACCGATCTCAAAAAATTTCTCGATAAAAAAGTAATTCAGTTTAATAATCCGGATTTCATTAAAGATGATCCGGTTTGCATTCCACATTTATTTTCTAAGAAACAGGATATAGAAATTGCCGGATTTTTTGCAGCAGCATTTGCATGGGGAATTAGAAAAACAATTATTAATAAATCGAAATTACTGTTTCAATTAATGGATAACGCGCCGTATGATTTTTGTGTAAATCATACGGATGAAGATTTGAAAAAACTCGAAAAGTTTTGCCACCGCACTTTTAATGCCACCGATCTGTTATATTTTGTTTCTTTTTTTAAATATCATTATTCAAAAAATAAATCTTTGGAATCTGCATTTTTCAACAATACAACAATACAACAAAACGACAATCATAATGCAATTGAAAGTGCATTAAATTATTTCTATCACTATTTTTTTTCTTTAGAACACATTCCTGAAAGAACCAGAAAACATATTGCATCTCCTGCAAAGAACTCCAGTTGCAAAAGACTGAACATGTTCTTGAGATGGATGGTGCGAAATGATAATAAAGGAGTTGATTTCGGTATCTGGAAAAAGATCACTCCTGCGCAATTGATTTGTCCTGTAGATGTGCATGTAGCAAGAGTTTCAAGACATTTCGGTCTATTGCAAAGAAAACAGGTTGATTGGCTTGCTGCAGTTGAATTAACCCAAGAATTAAAAAAGTTTGATCCGCAGGATCCGGTAAAATATGATTTCGCTTTGTTTGGATTGGGTGTTTTGGAAAAATATTGAATAAGGGGAAATGAATAATTTTTACTTCTTCATTTGAACAAAAGCACAAATAAGCCTGATTTTGACTTTTCACATTTCTAACTGATGTTATCCATTCTTATCTCCAATCTTACCTAATCCATACTGATGCAATTAAACATTGTTACTGTCATCATTGTTCTTGTTCGTGATTTTAAAGGCCGTGTTACTTTTTTGTGCTATTCCAATCCCGCTAATTATAGAAACCGGAGCAATACAGCCTTTCAATTCAAGTAAAGCATTTTTGGCAGGTGTATCAGGATATATTGGCGATCCGGCACATCCTCTACCAAATAATGATTCTTTCAATTTTGGGCTGTATCTTTTTACTACAGAATACCTTCATTCAGGGATACACGAGATACGGGCTCTCTTGTTTTCCCCATGGCAATTTAATGGTTGCGCAAATGGTGACGCCGTTACAACCAAGGGTTCCGTTCGTTCCCTGTAAAAAATATTCCCGTGAAAGCTCCGGTTCCATAATTATCAGCTTTTGAGATTAAAAATTAAATTGCCGAAACTTTAATGATAGCAAGTGCATTGAATGAACCGTTCTTCAGTGGATACATAGAGCCATTCACTTCCTGTAAAAACTCAACTCCCAGTAAAATAAACAGCGGATACGTACTGTTTGCCGTCACTGAATGCAAATGTGTCAATGGAGCGGTGTTAATATTATCCAATGCTATTTCTGCAGAGCTTTCAATTTCAGAAACACTGGTACCCTGTTCGAAATCAATTTCAACCCCTGCCGAGTTCACGCGAAAATGAGTAGTGCCTCCTGGTGCCGCTATCATATGAGCCGGAACAAGTGCCGGGATATCTACAGTAAGAATTCCCGTTGCCCTGTCAATAACAGCGGTGAAAGGCGCATACAAGGTGGCTTGCAGCTTCGCGTTAATATTGAATTCAAAGCCTTCCAGCAATCCCGCTTCTCCATCAATAACGTTCCGCTGTCCACGCCTATTTACTTCATCCGCCTTTATTACCCGGATCATTTGCTTGGTAAGTCTGCTGATCATATTACTGTCCGAAGCAATCTGAAGTAATGATCTGACGGCATTTCGTAAAAATTTGCCTGCCTTGCATGCACGTCCAAATTCCTGGTTGTTCTCACGGGTACGCTGAAAAGCAGGATCGGATGCGATTCGCTTCGCATCAAGGCCTCCTTTCTCACGTGCCATGTAGCCATCTTTCGATTTGTAAAAAATGATATTCCCCAGCGTTCCCTGTAAGGATAAAATACCTTTTTGTGATGCCATAATTTTAAAATTTAAAAATGATACACCTGTTTAAGGCACAGGAGCAATAAGCCTTTCAGCACGGTGCATTTGCAATTGCAGTACAATTTTAATCCGCCCTT
>DATILZ010000635.1:0-2504 GCA_035475995.1 Hanamia sp.
TTTCGAGTGTTTCTTTTAAACTCCATCCGTTTCCCAACCCTTCCTGTTAGATTCCTGAGGTTTAACTATCAAATAATGCTTAGTTTTTCCTTCTGGAAATCTATCAAACTCATAATAGAGATTTTGTGCAGTCTTCCTCCATTTACCAGTTTTATATGACAATAAAAAACAGAGCCATTTCACAGCTCTGCTAGGATAATTCCGGTTCTTTTCTATCTGATATTCTCCAGTCGTTTGTGTAGATATTAAAACTTTCATTTCTAATAAAACCAACTGTTGTAATACCCAGCTTGTTGGCTAGTTCTATTGCAAGCTCTGTTGGTGCAGATTTTGATAGGATAACTGAACACCCCATCTTAGAAGCTTTTATTAAAATTTCACTCGATATTCTTCCACTGAAAACGAGGATTTTATCATCAGTTGGGATAGAATTTTTTACACAGTAGCCAAAAAGCTTGTCCAAAGCGTTATGCCTGCCAATATCCATACGCAATAGCTGCATCCCAGTTTTGTCACAAAGCGCAGCATTATGAACACCGCCGGTCCGCTTAAAGGTTTCTGCCTTCTGCTGGAGATTATCCATCATTTTGATACATTCTGCAGGAGTCAGGCTCATTTTGATATGTCCTACTTTTTTAACAGTTAAAGCATCATTAACAAAGTAAAAGCCCTGGCGTGACATCCCGCAGCATGAAGTAATATATCTTTTTGAACGGAACTGATCATTTAGCAGATGCGTATTTTTCACCGAAACATGAGCAAAGCCGCGTCCTTCTTCTATCCATAAATCCTCGATATCACTATAGCCTTTAATTACATGTTCTGAAGCCAGAAAGCCAATAACCAGGTCTTCCAAATATTCCGGAGTGCACACAAGTGTAGCAAACTCCTCCTGGTTTAGCTTTATGGTTATCGGGAATTCAGTCACAATCGTATCATCTGTTTCCCATAGTTCGCCGTTTTGAAAGCGAGTAATAGAAAGATTTGTTTCATTTTGCAGCAAAATTAAAGTCACCTCTCAATCGGCTGTTCAAACATAAAGACGGATACAGCGATATCTTCTTCAATATTAATATCCGAAAATAAGTGAACCAGCTTACTTTGCATTACTTCTTCGAGCTCCACTGGAGGCTCCTTTTTATAGTAATCCTGAATCATTTTTGTCCTTGCTCTGTGTACTTGTTCAAAGCCTTCCGGACTCTGTATAATAAATTTTTCAACCGGGGTAAGATTTCCTTTTAATGTTGTAATGGCCATACTATCAACAAATACCGTTTTTATAGAATCAGGACCTTTTCCAAAAAGATCTTTTCGGACTTTCCGGACAACTTCATTAAATTGATGTTCTCTTTTGCTCATCTGTTTCCCCCCTTTTCTTCCCCAATATTGACTTTGAAGGGGCCAAAAGCAAATAGCCTACAATAAGTACTAAAATAACAATCGATAATAGCAAATTTTGAAATACATCAGACCGGTTAACAATGATAAATCGGATGGTTGCTGTAATTCCAATATAAATAAGGTACCGGAGCTGAAAATACTCACCATTTTTAAAAAACACAACTACCATCGTAAAAAAAGAAAAATAAAGAAAAAAGTTAACGACCTGTTCTAAAATTGAATGAACATCTTTAGGGCTGTAAATGGCCATTTCTCCTATTGAAGAGATCTGCCTAAGCATTAAATAACTTAATAGGATTAACAAAATTGATAATGTAACGATTTTGACCACATTGGAAAATTTCGTTATAGCTAGGATCAGGAGTTTATTTTCCATTTAGTTTTACCCTTTCTAACTAGAAATAATTTTATTTTTTTGCTGTTTTATTTTAAGCCTTGCCCGATGCCTTTTATAAGATTTAGTCCAAATAGAAGGGTACGGTTAATATCCGGGTCCTTCATTGCCTTTACAAGGTCCCATACACTTGCTTTTTTATTGGACTGTAATCCCTCATCAGCCTTCTTTATCCCCATATTTAATCCGTTAACCAGTTTTTTTGTAAATTCTGGGTCTAACTCACTTAAGGCTCCCGCAGCAGCCATGGCGTTATTAATCATATTGGTGACAGGCGGACGGACCATTTGTCCAATAGCAATTTCCGCCACTTTTTCTTTTGCTTTTACCAGAGAAACAGCGGCATCCAATATTCCGCTTCCCTGGAGCTCACTGATAAGTACTATGGCTTCTTTTAAGGCCTCCGTATTTTCTGCTGCGTGTTCCTTCAGGCTTTGAATCGACTCCTGATTCTTTTCCTCACCAGTTTTCTGTTCTTCAAAAATCATAGAAATTGGCTTTGCCATTTTTTCGTTCTCCCTTTTCCATACCGCAGAAAGCCCACACCAAAAAGAAGCATTGGCAATGGACTTTCTACCCCTGTTATTTATTTCAGAACTAAATCTTGTTTTTTATCTCGAGAAATTGGTTTTCCAGATTTGTTCACCGAATCCACATTTTGAGATTCCTGTTTTACTTTTTCCTTAACAGACGGAGTTTTCTGGGAACC
>DATILZ010000636.1:0-6041 GCA_035475995.1 Hanamia sp.
ACCAGAAGAATCTGTTACCCTTCCGGTAATTATCGGTGCGGTTTGCGCTTCTCCTATCATTGAAAATAAAATAAGAAAGCCAAGTAGAAAAACCTGCGGCAAGTGAAGACTTTGTCTTTTTTGCTTCACTTTCTGAAACTCTCCAAGGATTTGGTGTATAAAGATTTTCATACTCAAAGGTTTAGTTTGTAATAAATCATTCATGGATTTGTTCATTTGTTTTTAATCTTATTTTTTATCGGAAGATGTTTAAATTTCAATCAAAATAGAAGCTATGATTTCAGGTTTTGGCATTAGAGTGTTATGGTTAAATTTTATCAAACAGTTTTCTTTAAAAGGTTAATAGAATGTTGCAGAATCACTTCTCGAATGATGCTGTGAAGGAAATCATAATTTCCCGGTTGTTCTATTCACAGAGTATCAAAATTTTAACGTTTTGTTTCATTCTTCATGCTACTATTAAAAACTATTGAAAAACGATTTGGGATTTTGACACTCGGAGGCTCAACGTAATACCCTTCTCATACTTTCCCAATGCCTTTATTATACCTTTCCTATACTCTTCTCATACTCTCTTCATACTCTCCTCATACTCTCTTCATACTCTCCTCATATCCATACCTTATACCTTTCCCATACCTTTCCCATACCTTTCCCATACCTTTCCCATACCTTTCCCATACTCTCCTCATACTCTCCTCATACTCTCCTCATACTCTCCCCATACTCTCCCCATACTCTCCTCATACACTCCTCATACACTCTTCATACATAACTCATACACTCCTCATACGGAACTCATACACTCCACGGGGTTGTTATTTTGAGAGTTTGAGTTTTGGAAGTAGCTTCCAATCATTAATAAATTAACAATGGCAACAATAAGGGAAGCCTTTACCGCTTAAACATTTATTCTATAAAAATTTATAACCAGCTTCCGCAGTGGAAATGATTTGGAATTGCCCAGCTTTTCCAGATTTTATTTTCCAATTTCAGTTTTCGTTGGTAAATTGAATTGTCAATGGAGAATTGACAACAGTAAACCAGCAAATATTCAGAAATCTTATTTTGTATCATCCACTTTAGCTTTCATTATTTAAAAATGAAAAACCGTACGGTAAATTTTGTTTATTTATTAATTATAATTTCGGCATTGTTTCCACAGAATGCCAGTAGCCAGGCCTATTATTT
Source organism: Hanamia sp. (assembly GCA_035475995.1). GTDB lineage: Bacteria > Bacteroidota > Bacteroidia > Chitinophagales > Chitinophagaceae > Ginsengibacter. The sequence goes on from DATILZ010000636.1 coordinate 1,192, forward strand.
CCGGCATTACCAGGTGGAAAATGGTCTCTCTAATAATACCGTTTATTTTATCAGGCAGGATAGTAAAGGGTTTATGTGGTTTGCCACCAAAGACGGATTAAACCGGTTCGATGGTACACAATTCAAGGTTTTCAGGGTGCATACAACTGAAGATGAAAAACACCTTCGAACGGATTATATATATTGCATTCTTCCTGGTAAAGATGGCACTCTGTGGGTGGGAGCTCAAAGAGGCCTTTATCTTTTTGACCCTACAAAAGAGCGGTTAGAGCCGGTTATTGATTCGTTGACGAATATTTATGATATTACCATTGACCGGGAAGGAAAAATGTGGTTCATTTCCAATAATACTTTATGCACATTTGATTTAAAAACAAAATCCCTACAACAATTTGATCCTTCCCGTTATTTTCCTGCTACCTCTGTTTGCCTTTCAAATGATGGAACTATCTACGCCTCAACTGAGAATGGTTTCATTCAAATATTTGATAAAAGCACTTCGAATTTCAGAGGCTATAATGTATTCTCTCATTCTAAAAATCCTGCTTCAAAATGGATACAAAAAATACGTGCCGGTAAGGGCAAAACAATTTTTATTGGCACCACCAGTCAAGGATTGAAATTATTCGATCCCGCTACTCCTGCTTACAAGGATATTCTTACTTACAATCCTGACAAGACAGCCATATTTGTAAGAGATATTTTAAAAACTAAAGACAACGAATTTTGGGTAGCGACCGAAACGGGTATTTTTATTTACAATACCGAAACCAAAACTTTTACGAATCTAAAAAAGAAATATCAGGATCCTTATTCATTAGACGATAATGCAGTTTACGCTCTTTTTAAAGATCAGGAAGGCAGTGTTTGGGCAGGTACTTTTTTTGGAGGAATTAATTTTTATGCAAAACAAAATACTGCTTTCAGAAAATATTTTCCGGGAAATAATGACAATCCGATCAATGGAAATGCCGTACGGGAAATTTGCAAGGATAAATACGAAAATCTATGGGTAGGCACAGAAGATGGTGGCCTCAATAAGATCAGTTTTTCTACCGGGAAATTAAAAAATTTTAAACCTACCGGAGAAAAAAATAGTATTGCCTACAGCAATATTCACGGGCTTATGGCGGATGGGGACGACTTATGGATTGGTACTTTTGAACACGGGATTGATGTCATGGATATTCCGACAGGTAAAATTAAAAAGCATTTTTCTGCAGGAAACGGTGAAAAAGACTTACAAAGTAATTTCGCTCTTTGTTTTTACAAAACCAGCGGTGGACAAATACTTGTCGGAACGACGAATGGATTATACTATTATCATCCCAAAACAAATGAATTTATAAGGCCTGTAGAAATACCTCGAAATATATTCATAACAGGTATTCTTGAGGACCATGAAAAAATAATATGGGTTTCCACGAATGATAATGGCGTTTTTTGGTTTGATCCCGTTAGCCACAAGCATGGCCATTTTACGAATGAAGTGAGTAATAAAAACAGTCTTTCTAATAATTATGTAAATGATGTTTTTGAAGATAGTAATAACAACATATGGTTTGCCACCGAAGGCGGGGGCCTTTGCAGCCTGAACAGCGACCGGACAAAGTTCAAATTGTTTACAACTAAAAACGGCCTTCCTTCCAACTTTGTTTTTAAAGTATTGGAAGATGACAATAAAAATCTTTGGGCCAGTACTTCAGGTGGATTGGTAAATTTTAAACCAGGATTTAAAGATCCTGTAGTATTTACCCGCGCAAATGGATTATTGAATAATCAATTTAATTACCATTCCGGTTATAAAGATAAAGATGGCCGTTTATACTTTGGAAGTGTAAAAGGAATGGTATCGTTTATGCCTGACGAAATCTTAAAAAGTAATTTTCTTCCGCCGGTATATGTAACGGGAATGCAGGTTTTTAATGCTGATCTTAGTCCAAAAAGAGACAGTTCCGTCTTGAAAAAAACGATTGTTTGTTCTGATAAAATCACTTTACCCTATTATGAATCTTCAGTAAGTTTTGATTTTGCAGCCTTAAGTTATATTTCACCTGAAATGACCAGCTACCAATATAAGCTGGAAGGATTGGACAAAGACTGGACAATGCTCAAAAGCAACCGCAAAGTTTATTTTACCAATCTTTCGCCGGGAAAATATATTTTTAAAATCAAGGCATCAATCAATGATTTGTGGAGCGATAAAAATGAAAAAGAATTGACTATTATCATTACTCCTCCTATTTGGGCAACCGCCTCGGCTTATCTCATTTATGTTTTACTCGGAATTCTTATTTTCTCCTACATTATCAGTAACTATCATAAAAGGCAACATGCTAAAAAAGAAAAAGAAATCTATGAAAGTAAAATTGATTTTTTTACGAATGTTGCTCATGAGATCAGAACACCGGTTACATTGATCAAAGGCCCTGTTGAAAATATTCTGGAGAAAAGAGAAAATATGCCTGATATAAAAGAAGATCTCATGTGTCTCGATAGAAATACCAACAGGCTGATCAACCTTGTATCACAAATCCTGGATTTCAGGCAAACCGAAATCAAAAGTTTTACCCTTGATTTCAGAAAAGTAAATATCAATGAGATATTGAATGAAACTTTTGTACAGTTTAAAATTATGGCGCAAAGAAAGAATCTGAATTATCAGCTGATTCTACCTTCACAGGAAGTGCAAACACTTGCTGATGCTGAAGCGCTGCAAAAAATTTTTAGTAACCTGATTGACAATGCTGTAAAATATGCAACTCATGATGTGATTATTAAACTTTATCCTTTACAAAAAAATACAAATGCCCTCACAATCAAATTTGAAAATGACGGATACATTATCACAAACGATTTTGCAGAAAAGATTTTTGAACCTTTTTACAGGATAAAAGAAATGCATCATCAAAAGGGAACCGGCATTGGATTAACACTGACAAAATCGCTCGTCGAATTACACAATGGAACTCTCAAACTAACATTCAGCAATAAAGATTTCAATACTTTTTTACTTTCGCTGCCTCTGAAGATTTTGGAGAATAAAAAAATAAATTTATTTAAAGAACAATCACTGCTTTAACTAAAAAAACAACAATGCTTCCATTAATTTTATTAGTAGATGATGAAGAGGAAATTTTGAATTTCCTGCAACGAACGCTTAGCAGTAAATACAGTGTTTTAAAAGCAGAAAGCGCTGCTGCTGGTTTGGAGATTTTAGAAAATGAAGCAGTTCAATTAATCATTTGTGATGTGATGATGCCTGAAATGGACGGCTTTGAATTCTGTAAAATTGTAAAATCAGATTTTAATCACAGCCATATTCCGGTTATTCTGCTTACTGCAAAAAACACCATTCAGGCAAAAGTACAAGGACTCGAAACGGGCGCTGAGGCGTATATTGAAAAGCCATTTTCGAAAGAATATTTACTGGCACAAATTGCGAGCCTGTTGGCAAACAGAAATATGATCAGGGAACATTTTGCCGGATCTCCCCTGGTGCATTTGAAAAGCATTGCACATTCCCGGTCGGATGAGCGCTTTCTGGAAAATTTGAATGAAATGATTTCAGAAAAGATAGAAGATACCGAACTGGATGTGGAGAAACTGGCAGGACTGATGAATATGAGCAGGGTAACACTTTACCGGAAAATCAAAGCTATTTCAAACCTTTCGCCTTTGGAACTCATTAATATCATCCGGCTTAAAAAAGCAGCCGAATTACTTGCAAAAGGAGATCATAAAATGTATGAAATATCAGCAATCGTTGGTTATAGTTCCCAAAGCAATTTTGCAAGGAATTTTCAGAAACAATTTAATATGACCCCGACAGAATATATGCATTCAATGCATGAAAAAAGGAAAACCCATTTGCAGCAAACAAAGGAATAATACAAATTCCTGTTTTTCAGTTTTTAAAAAGAATGCTTTTAATAAAAAATCCTTCTCGTTCAGAATGAGAAGGATTTTTAAAATAAAACCGATTTACTTTTTATTTCAATTCTTTCATCAGCTTTTCATTCAGCAAAACATAATCGCTGTTGCCTGCTTCTTTAGCAAGTTCCATCGATTGCTTTGCAGAAGCAAGAGCGCCTTTTTTATCGCCCATATCTTTTTGAATTTTGGCTTTATAGTAAACCATGAAAAAAGGTGGTTTTCCACTTTGTTGAATCGCTTCGTTTACCATTTCAAGAGCTTTTGCTTTATTATTGTCGTATTCATTATAAAACTGCGCCGCCTGCCAGTAAGGTTTTTTGTCAGAAGAAAGTGCCGATTCAATTTGCGCTCTTATTTTGTCTTTAATGTTTACTTTTACCGGCACATTTACAACCAGATTATCCCACATCAACGAGAGATCGCAACTCTCTGGTTTGATGTTGGTAAATTGCATGGTAAAGGTTTCAATTTTATTAGATGTTTTAGTGGACTTTACATTTTCCCTGAAAACATCATCGCCTTGCTGATAGCCGGAAACACCGGAATTATTAAAACCTTTGTTGAGAACAATTGTCCATTCGCCATTCTTATGAGGAATGGTATAAATGGCATAACTTCCTGTATCCACCTTATGCCCAAATATTTCTACGGGATCATTAAACTTTATTTTGGTTGCGCCATTTGCTCCGGTGCGCCACAAAGAATCATAAAGAACCACCGTTCCAAAAACATTTCTTCCTTTCAGCGAAGGCCTGCTGTAGGTGAGTTCTATAGAAGAAAGGCCAAAATCCTGGCGGATAAATTCTGTGGGTGAAGGCGCAGGCATCCGCACCTGTGAAAAGGCAGAAATCGTTAAAAAAACAGACAATAAAAATGCAAGTGATAATTTTTTCATGATAATTAATTTGGTGAAC
>DATILZ010000637.1:0-4917 GCA_035475995.1 Hanamia sp.
ATTAACACGACGCCATTTGTAGCACGTGAACCGTAGATAGCTGTTGATGCAGCATCTTTTAACACTACAATAGAAGCAATATCTGTTGGGTTAATGTCAACAAGATTATCAATCGGTACACCATCTACTACATATAGAGGATCAGAACCTGAATTGACCGAAGCTGTACCCCGAACTTTTATTTGCAATGCTGCTCCCGGTTCTCCTGTGGTTGTTCTTACCTGCACGCCAGCCATTTGCCCCTGCATCGCCTGTGCTACGTTTGAGAGTGGACGTTCTTCAAATTTGCTGGCGTCTAATTGTGCGACAGATCCGGTTACATCTTTCTTATTCTGGGAGCCATATCCAACCACTACCACCTCGTTCAGGCTTTTCTGATTTGGCAAAAGCTGAACATTTAGACTGGTGTTGCTGCTTTTAACGGGAATATCTTTGGTAATATAGCCAAGAAAGCTAAAGCGCAACACAGAATTCCCATTCGGAACCGTTATGCTGAATGAACCATCTTCTTTAGTAGCGGTTCCATTTTTCGTTCCCTGAACCACTACTGTAGCACCTGCAAGTCCATGGCCGGTCGTATTATCTGTTACCACTCCTGAAATAGTAGCAGATTGGGCCAAGACAAAGGAAGTGGACAATAATACAAAAAGGAAAGGCAAAAATATTTTCCGGCAGACATTTGATTTTAAAAAGACTCTCATATTTTTTGTTTTATTTTTTAAATTTTAAACCTGGAGTAAACGTGTTCTGTTCTTTCCCCGGTACTCTAAAGAGTAGGAAGCTAACTTGTCTTTATAGGGTGCGATTCAGATTCGGTTTTGAATCTGCAAATCATTAAAGCAACTATGTGAATTTTTAATTTTTCACATTTATATCAAAAAATCCGAAAATCATATTTCAACAATAAAAGTTGTTTACTGTCAAAAAAAATTATGTATTGTAATGCAATTCTATTAAAGTGCTGTTGTGTATTTTACTTTAATCCGGGAATTCATTCAGTAATTAATGGCATAAATTTCTAAAGCCCAAAAAGAGTCTTTTGATAAAAAACAATTTTATTTTTCAAATCAACAGATGCTCTCTTCGATGGTATAAAATTAAGTTTATGTTAAATCTCAGCTATCATGTTCCATCCTGTGATTCAAAAAACTATGGCATTAAATGAAGACCTTCTGTTCTTACTTTCCATTTACCGTTTTTCGGTATGCCCGGATTTATTTTTTTGTTACCGTCATATCCTTCGCACATCATTGCAATAGCGGTTAACAATCCTCCATTTCCCGGCAAGTAAATCGTTAATCTCGGACTCTGATAATTATGGCCATTAGGCAAATAAGTATTTGTTTGAACGTTCATTAATAAAGCATCAATTGCTTTTTCAGGCATATTCAATCTTGTCGCGGCCATCGCCGTCATTGGAAAATCCCATCCCCAGGTTTTAGGCCAGTTCCAGTTTTGCCATATCCAGTTAAATGTATTTTTCATAATGGTAGTGTCAACCATTCTGGTTAGAGGAAGTACTCCATAAGCGGCCAGTACTGAAGGATGATCTGTTCTGTATTCGGGATTTGTATAAGAATCTGTGGCGCTTTCTGTAAAAAGATATTTATCATTTTGGATGGGTAAAGGCGATAGTTTTTCCAATACATCAGCCCATTTTTTATTAGTAGGCAATCCCAATCTTTTCCTCCATTTTTGCGCCGTTTCCAAAGCCCAATGCCAATACACGAGTTCGTAAGCTGGATTATAAGTTTCCTCGGGTTTATATCTTTCCTGAGCGGCAATTACCCCTTTTCCCAACACATATTTTTTCTTTACTGAATCAAACCGGGCAAATGAAGCCATAAAATCGGCGGTAGCAAAAACGAGATTTTTGTATTTATCCAAAACCCTTTTATCTTTTTTATCACGATACACCAATTCCGCCAGGTAAATAAAATGTGGCTGTTGCCAGATAAGAAAAGCGCCGACTGAAGAAGGTGCTTCATCACCATGGTCATCAGTCATTTTTTGCCAGCGTACTCCATCATAACCCTGCCGCTCAGCTATTTTTTTTGCATTCGCTGCTGCCCTTGCATACCACGACATACTTTTTTCCAACAAATCCACATGGCCCCAAAGTGCAAAATGAACCGCATGCCACCAAAACATTTCCATATGAAATTTGCCATACCAGCTATTATAGGTAAGCCCGGTTTCCTGTGGCGGGTTCGAACCGGCACATTGTATTTTTGTGAGATACCGTGAAAGAATAATTCTTCTTTCAAGCTCAAAAGCTCTTCTATCCGTACTGCCGGAAAAATCAATGGCACCACCGGTTTGCCAGAACAACCGCCATTGTTTTATACTATTATTTTCAGTGGCAGAAAATGAAGGTGGGGATGCAATACTTTTCTTTTTTGTAAAAAGGCAGGAAAGCTCAAAAATGGAATCAGCATTCGGCTCTATTAAAAAATAATGCGCCATTTTCTTTTTTAAAACAGCATTCCCCTTCCATTTAATATTGATAAAATAATTTGTAGAATCTAATTTGTGTTCAATGATTGCACTGTTATTTGTTTTATTAATAATCAAAGATTGATGCTTGTTTTCATCATTCCAATTGTTACCCATATCCGCCCATCCTCCTGTCGGATACGACAAACGAATACGAATTTTCAGCCGTCCTTGTTTTAATAAAATTGATTTCACTTTTATGGAAATATCATCTAGTTGCTGGTGACAATAGGTGATTACATCGACAGGAATATTTTCAACCTGAAAAGTGGAATGTATCTCTCCTGTCCACATATTGAGTGTTTGTCTGATGTTCTTTATATCTTGAATACTTGCAAGGCTTCCATCCTTTTTCACGATTTCAAAACCCATATTTCCCAATTGCAGCCGGTGTGGATTTTGACGAAAATAATTGGCTGTTGCTTTATTTTTTTCAGGCCCATGGTTCCATTCCACTGCATATTTTACCGCCCTTCCATTTAACTGATACGTTTTTAAAGCATCCTTGAACTGGTAATGATGAACATTCGGAAAACTATGCCAGCCCCAGTCGCTTTCAGTGCCAAGAGGTACTCCTCTTGCATAAGCATCCGGAAAAGATTGCAATCCTGTCACGTCAACAGTAAATGCAAAACCGCCATTACCAACAGATAAAGAAGCAAGCGAATCAAGTTGGTTTATCATTACTGTATGCCTTTCTACCAAAGATTTCCGGTCAATTTTGCCGGCATCATTTTGTGAATGACCAACAGAAACATAAAGAAGAAAGAGACTTAATAGAACTATTGTTTTTTTCATGTTTTTTATCAAATGAAAAGTGAGTTGACTTGTACGGCAGCAGAATAATAAAAGTATTTATTACATTTTGTATGGCATCCTGAGCTATACTGCAACAAATCAATACGATGCCGAAACCTTTGTTTTTAGATAAAATATGAAGTGACAATAGCAATCCGTAAACAGTATCTTTGAATATTCATTCACTTATGCAGAGAATATTTTTAAATGAAAAAAAACAGCATTTCCCAATATATTTTTATTGATTATTATTCTGCTACGCCAAAATATCTTCAACTGGCCAATTCCATAACTAAAGGAATCGGAGAAGGAAAAATTTCAAAAGACGATGTACTTCCTTCTATCAATGAAATCAGCGCTGAGTTTGATATATCCAGAGATACCGCAGAAAAAGGTTATAAACATCTGAAACAAAAAGGCATTCTGGGTTCCATACCCGGCAAAGGTTATTTTGTAAAAAATATTGATGTAAAAAATAACCTGAAGATATTTTTACTTTTTAATAAATTAAGCGTCCACAAAAAAATCGTGTATGATGCTTTTGTAAAAGCAATTGGTGATAATGCGTCTCTGGATTTTTATATCTACAACAATGACTTTGATTTTTTTAAACGATTGATTTTAAATAAAAAAAATGATTATACCCACTACGTAATTATCCCACATTTTACAGAAGGATATGAAAATAACTGTGAAGTACTCAATACAATACCGAAAGAAAAATTAATCATACTCGATAAACTGGTAAGAGGGCTTGATGGAGATTATGCAGCTGTTTATGAAAATTTTGAAAAGGATATTTATTATGCTTTGGAAAAAGCATTGCCGCAATTGAGCAGATATCACACGATTAAAATCATTGTGCCGGCTCACACGTATCATCCAAAAGAAATATTAAATGGCTTTCGTTCGTTTTGTGACCAATACGCATTTAATTACAAAATAGTTCATACAATTATAAATGAACCAATTAAAGAAGGAGAAGCCTACATTAATCTAATGGAAGATGACCTGGTGATTTTGTTAGAAAAGATTTTAGCGACCAAAATGAAATTAGGAAAACATGTTGGGGTGATTTCATACAACGATACACCATTAAAAAAAATCATTCTGAAAGGAATTACTACCATTTCTACCGATTTTAAATTGATGGGACAAAAAGCGGCAGAACTAATTCTAACTCAATCCACACAGCATATCGAACTACCATTTCATCTGACGATGAGAGCGTCATTATAGGTGAAGGAAAACAGCGAGTAGTAAAAGGAGAAAGAGAGGAGGTTTGTATTCCGGGAAAGAGAGTTCTTAAAAACACATCGCTAAAAATTTATCAGATGATGAGGGACCAGCAAAGCGCCTATCTTTCAATTGGAAAAGACTAATTTTATTTTTGAATTCCAATAAAGCGATAAAAAAATGAAACAGACAATAAATATTTTAACTCTCGGAGTAAACGACCTGGAAAAATCTTTAAAGTTTTATCAGGAAGGATTTGGCTGGCAAACAAAAGGTATTGCAGGAACTGAATTTGAAAATGGAGCGATAGTGGTTTTTAATCTTGACAATGGAATCATGGTTTCTCTTTATGAAAGGAAAAATTTAGCGTGGGACAGTGGCTTAAAA
>DATILZ010000638.1:0-3581 GCA_035475995.1 Hanamia sp.
CGCGACAGGTGAAAAGCCATGCCAGCGCTGCTTTGTACTTCATTTCATCTTCGCCGACTACAGAATAAAACCGTGATAAATCATGATTGTCTAGGAAAATTACATTACGCATCGGGTCTTTATAAACAAAATCCTGTGCAAGCGCTGTGTACATTTCATTGATGCCATCCGTCCAGCCAAAATCTTTTGTCATCGCATCTGTAATGGCCCAAAGCGTTTGAAAATCGGTCGGCGCCTGAAGATTACTTTTATATGAAATATTGAATTTATTCTGAACAAAATAACTTTGATTGATCACGCCATGAACCCATGTTTCTCCAAACATGGTAATCTGAGGATATTCATCCATCAGGGCTTTGTTGCAACGGTTCATAAAATCCAAATCGTTATAAGCATATGTATCAATTCGCCATCCGTCAATTCCAAATTCTTCTACCGTCCAGAGGGCATGTTGAATTAAAAAATTAGCGACATAAGGATTGTTTTGATTCAAATCGGGCATTGACCTGGCGAACCATCCATCGCTCATTTTCTTTTTTTCAACCGCACTTGCATAAGGATCAAAAAGCACCTGGTCTTTAAAAGTGGTATTTGTGTAAGTTGGCCATTGATGCAACCAATCTTTCATCGGTGGATCCAGAACTGTAAAATGATAACTTCCCACATGATTATAAACCGCATCCTGGATAATTTTCATATTTTTTGAATGCACATCATCAATCAATTTTTGATACATTTTTTCGCCCCCGATTCTTGGATCAATGGTGTAATGATCTGTAAAAGCATAACCATGTTCTGTTCTGTTTGGCATATCATTTACAATAACCGGATTCAGCCAGAGTGTAGTAACACCAAGGCTTTTGAGATAATCCAAATGATTGTCAATTCCTTTCAGATCACCGCCATGCCGTGCATAAACTGAGTCGCGATCCAGGCTTTGATCGCGCATTCCGGGAATGCGATCATTGGTAGTATCGCCATTACTAAATCTATCCGGCATGATCAGATAAATAAAATCTTTTGAAGTAACGCCTTGTGCAAAAGCAGTTCCATTTCCTGCACGTCTTTTCTTTAATTCAAAATTAATGTCGAACGAAGATTGCTTTTCCTTCACTTTTATTTTTAGCATTCCGGGTTTTGTAATTGGAGAAATATTTATATCGAGGAAAACATAGTTTTTATTCTCAACCTTATTTACTTTTTCAAGTTTTACGCCGGGATAATTTATCGCGTATGCATCACCGTTACCAATATCATTCCCATGGATCATTATTTGAACTTTGTTCCATTTCATTCCTGTCCACCAATTGGTGGGATAGCAATTGTAGGCAGTTTGCGCGAAAATATTTGCGCAGCAAAAAATAAAAAGTAAAAAAAAGAGGATCCTTTTCATTGGTAATTTTTAAAAGTAAAGAGATAGTTTTATCTGAAAGATAAGTAGATGGTTTAATAAAATTATAGAATTAGTCACTTAAATCGTGATGCTGCTAATTAAGCGAATCTCAATTTGTTGTCTGACTGAGTTGATTATGGTCGGTGGGGATTATGGTCGGTGGGGATTATGGTCGGTGAGGACACCGACAACGGCGCGCTGTCAAACCTTATTACCTTAGTAACAGGATACTTTCTCTTTTCAAAAACCTTATTACCTATATTTCCCACTTTAGAGTTCTTTGATAATGGGTCATGAAGATTTCATATTCGTCGGCAAAAGTATCTTTTTTATGGATCTGGGGTTGATAAAGAATGAAGGTAATAAGGTTGTTTAGAATTGAGATTACAAGTTACTAAGGTAATAAAGTTTTAGGATTAAGCGTCTAAGTCGTGATACTTTACATTACTATGTTCCGGTTGGTCGCACCAACCGGGCGCAGTGCGCAGTGGATGACGTTCGCCGTGCACAATCAATTCGGACAGACCATAAATTGAAAGTGTCCAATTCACATCGTCACGATTTAAACGCTTAATGCTATAAAATTAAAACAGTAAAAGAACAAATAACCTTATCCCTGTTTTCACTGATTCAAAATATTCACCGGCAAAATTATTTCCCACCTGTTGTAGCCTTTTCCGCCATACAAATCTTTATCTAAAAGCCTGCTATATCTGAATCCGAAAGAAACATTTACTTCATTCCACCATTTGGTATCAAAATTAATTTCAGTGCCGGTAGAACGAAAACTTTGGGAGAAAGGAGTGTGGTTTGAATAAAAATCATTTACTTCTGTATCATCATAAAATAAATTAGCACGAACACGTAAAAGATAAAAAATATTTGCAAAACCCACATCTGGTAAAGCTAAGGGAAGGTGATAATTTATTCCCCATTTATACATTTCATAACGATTTACTGATTGATAACCTCTTGAAAAAGGAAATCCGCTGGATAGATCTATTTCGTTTAAACTGTCTTTTTTCAAATAGGCTCCATTCAAGACAAGGCTGTGTGTTTTTGCAAATCCGGGAAAATAAAAATTACCGTTTGACATAAACTGATAACCTTTCAACTGGGTTAATGGGAATTTATAAGTGAGCAAAACGCTCTGCGCAAAGTGCGGAAAAATTTGTTGTTGAGCCATTTGTACCTGGTGGCTGAATGATAAAAAATTGCTGTTGTAACTGTATAAAGATTTCAAAGTGTCCTTATATTTTCCCTGGAATGTTCCCTTATTGTAAACATATTGCGATCCGAAATTGAGATAGGTAAATGAACGTCGTTTACTGAAATTGAGCGGAATATTAAATCCTGCATAAGGTTGGAATTGATTAAAGTGAACCAGCTTTTGATGAAATAAAGTACTTCTGTCGATCAAATAATTTGCGCCAATGTTTAAAAAAGGAAACCACGCCGCATAAGTGGCGTCAAAACTTATTTCTTTAAATTTCTCTGCACGATCATAGGTGAATGAAACGTCAGATTGAAGGGTGTTTAAAATATTTTCACTGACAAGAGTCAGGCTGTATTGAGGATCATTGATCGCAGGCTCAATGCTGTGAAAATTAAACAAACGGAAACTCTTGTGATACTTTTTAATTGCAAATGTGTCATCCGGAACTGAGTATAATAAGTTTGAATTCTTTGCATTGATACTCGCAATCCCAAAGCTGGAAGTAATTTTTTGCAGGTTGTCTATGTTTATTTCTGTAAACTCAAGATCCGCTTTTGCAAATTTTTGTAAACGGTATCCTTCGGCTGTAAATGAGGCGCATACAATGTTTGAATTATTTACAGTTACCTGGTATTTCCCCAAACCCTTTTCTGAATCAGATTGTATTAACCATAACTTTTTATCAGAAAATGTATAAGCAAACAGTTCATCATTTTTTTTATAGGAATAAGAAAAGTAAAGAGTGTCGTGCAAAATTGTTGGAAATCCAATCACATTATAAGTGAATGGAAGAAGGTATTTCGTTTCATTATTTTGCATATTAATTTGCAAAAGCGACATTTTTCCTTCCGGGTTCCTTACAGCTGAAATGATTTTATTCTCTTCATAAAATTTGGGATAGGTATAAAAGAGATGATCCGGATTTGGAAACTGGTAAATGATTTTTCCTGTTTTGGAATTCAACAATTGTAA
>DATILZ010000639.1:0-3354 GCA_035475995.1 Hanamia sp.
TTAAAATTATTTTATTATTTATGATTAAATTATTTTTGATTTACAGCAAAGAAGCAAATAAGTAAGAATTGTATTTCCTCATTAACCATTCACCATTCACAACTCACCACTCAACAATGAAATTCCTCACAACCACCATCCTTATCATTCTTTTTAGTTTTCTTGTATGCTTATATTTCCCATGGTGGAGCATAGCCATTGTAGCTTTTATTATTCCGATTCTCATTCCGCAAGGGCATCTTGCTTCATTTATTTCAGGTTTTGTCGCTATCTTTTTATTATGGGGAATTATGAGCTTATGGATCAGCATCAACAATGGAAATATTTTAGCAAACCGCGTTTCATTATTGGTTTTTAAAGCAGATAATCCTTATTTATTGATTATAGTAACGGCTCTTATCGGCGCTATGGTAGCTGGTTTCGCAGCTTTGACAGGAAGCTTTTTGAGAAAAGAAAAAATAATAATGAAAAAATCAGAAATCTTATAAACGGTTCATGAATACATTTTGAAACGTTGAAGATTTGCCAATAATAAAAAAAAATTATGGCTTACGATACAAAACTTGTGGACAGAATCAGAGAACATCTTTTAGAATTTGCTGAACTAAAAATTGAAGAAAAGAAAATGTTTCGCGGACTAACATTTATGGTGAACGACAAAATGTGTATCAGCGTTAGTGGAGAAAATTTAATGTGCCGCTTTGACCCCAGGCTACAGGAAGAAGTTGCAGAAAAAACTGGTTACCAGCCAATGATTATGAAAGGAAAAGAATACCGCGGTTATTGTTATGTAGAACCAATCGGTTTTCAAAAAGAAAAGGATTTTAAATACTGGCTGAAAATATGTGTGGAGTTTAATAAAAATGCAAAATCATCAAATAAAAAAATAAGACGGGAACGTGAACAATTAAACGTGTTTCATTTTATTGAATCTTCATCTACTAGCTTTTCAAATTCTGCAAGCACTTTCATAGATTCTTCGCAGACCAATTTTGATTCTTTTTTCAATTGTTTTGAAATTAATTTTCGCTTAGCTTAATTTTGGTGTTAATAGAAACAGTTTTGGCAATTTCCAAAGAAAGTTTTTTCATTTTTAATTTTTTTTAAAAAAATTCTGAGTGGGAATTTGAATAAGCCTGTTTCATCAAAACAACCCATACAATTGCGCATCAATCTGGTTAATGATTATTCCCAGATCTTCTTCATTTTCGGCAAATTTATTTTTGTCTGCATCCACAATTAATAAAGGCCCTTCTTTATAACTACTGATCCATTTGTTGTAAAATTCATTCAGTTTTTTTAAATAATCGAGCCGGATATTTTCTTCATATTCACGGCCACGTTTTTGAATTTGCGCCACCAGTGTTGGAACAGAAGCATTGAGATAAATTAAAAGATCCGGCGGCTGCACCATGGATTTTAAAGTTTCAAAAAAAGAATAATAATTGGTAAAATCCCTTTTGGTCATCAGGCCCATATCGTGCAGGTTTGGGGCAAAAATATTCGCGTCTTCATAGATGGTCCTATCCTGAATAACAGTTTCAGTACCGCGTTGAATTTCCAACAATTGGTTGAGCCGGCTGTTGAGAAAATATATCTGCAAATTGAAACTCCACCGGGGCATTTCATCATAAAAATCATTCAGATACGGATTATGATCTACATCTTCAAATTGCGGAATCCATTTATAATGCTTACTCAGCAATTCCGTCAGTGTAGTTTTCCCTGCACCGATATTTCCCGCAACAGCAATGTGCTTTGGTTTTTTTGATTTCGCCATATGGTGATTTTGAATTTATATTTTCAAACAATTTAGCTTTTTTCCCGTTTTCGGCCTTCTGCATTTAGCTTTCAGCCTTCTGCCTTCAAAAGTAATTCAAGCCCATCGCATCCCTCACCAACTTCATCGTTACTTCTGCATTTGCGGTTGATTTTTCAGCGCCCTGCTTCATCACTTTTTGTAAATATTTTTCGTCTTTTAAAATATCATTTACTTTTTGTCGAATTGGAGAAATAAATTTCACCATATCTTCTGCCAATTGCTTTTTCATATCGCCATAACGGATAGAACAATTATTAAATTTTTCTTCAAAATATTCTAATGTATCCGGGCTGCTTACCAGCTTCATCAGCAAAAATAAATTCTGAATGTAATCTGGTTTTACAGAATTATTTTCCACAGGCCCATTATCAGTTTTTGCTTTCATTATTTTTTTCCTGATTGCATCATCTTCATCAGCAAGATATAAAGTAGCCATCTGATTTTCACTTTTACTCATCTTTCCCGTTCCATCCAGCGAAGGTACTTTTACCAGTTCATGGTTAAAATTAAACGCATACGGTTCAGGAAAAACCTCGCCATAACGGTGATTAAACCTGTTTACATAATTCCGCGCAATCTCAAGGTGCTGCTCCTGGTCTTTGCCTACAGGCACATAATTGGCCCGGTGAATTAAAATATCCGCTGCCATCAAAACAGGATACGTAAGCAATCCGGCATTCACATTATCAGGATGCTGGCGTACCTTATCTTTAAATGTGGGTGTTTTTTCAAGCTCACCCTTGTAAGCAAGCATATTTAAATAAAGATATAATTCTGACGTTTGATACAAATGGCTCTGGCAATATAAAGCGACTTTATCGGGATCGAGGCCGCTGGCGATATTTTCGGCCAAAACCCTGTGTACGTTGTTTTTCAGGTCTTTTGTATCCGGATGTGTTGTTAAAGAATGCAGGTCCGCCACCATGAAATAGCATTCATAATCCTCCTGCATCTTTACGTAATTGCGCATTGCCCCAAAATAATTTCCAAGGTGCAAATAACCCGTTGGCCGGATGCCGCTCATTACGATTTCTTTCTCCTTTTTCATAAGAGGGCGAAGATAAAATAAAAACATTTTTGATTTTTTATTTTAATAACCAATTGATGCAAATTTGCAATCAGAAAAAACGCTGTTGATTTTGATACCATTGATAAATCTTTTTGCTGACTTTTTAATTAATTCCTTACTTTTCCGGATATTTAAAATAAGCTCCGAAACAATTGTAACAATCATTAAAGAATATTTTTTATTTTTCACTCTTTTATAAACACAAAAATTCCGCAGAAACACGATGAGTAGTTTATTTATTATGAAGCCTGTCAGCCATCTGATGCATGAGGCAGGTGAATCACAAAACACATTAAAACGAACGCTGGGAGCCGGGAACCTGATTGCACTTGGTATCGGCGCTATAATAGGTGCCGGCTTATTTGTAAGAACAGCCGCTGCCGCAGCACAGCATGCCGGCCCATCTGTAACCATTGGATTTATAATCGCTTCTTTAGGATGTGCTTTTGCCGGATTATGTTAT
>DATILZ010000640.1:0-2363 GCA_035475995.1 Hanamia sp.
TCAATCGAAAAGATGCGAACGGCAACAGCATTTTTGAAGGCGGATTTCTCGGTCTGGATAATATCGGGCTTTTTAACAGAAGCATGATCCTTCCGGGCAACACGCTTTTGGAACAAACCGACGGTACAAGCTGGATGGGAATGTATGCGCTGGATATGATGAACATCGCTTTGGAAATCGCTCTGAATGATATTTCTTTTGAAGATACCGCTACCAAATTTTATGAGCACTTTGTAATCATCGCAGAAGCGCTGAATGAATTAGGATTGTGGGATGAAAAAGACAAGTTTTTTTATGACGTACTTTCCCTGGATAAGTCTGATGCGTTTCCTTTGCGGATCCGTTCTATTGTCGGACTTTCACCTTTGTTTGCTGTAACCGTAATTGAAAAAGAAGTTTTTGATGCACTTCCTGATTTTACCAAACGAATGAAATGGTTTCAGAATTATCGAAAGGCATCCAATTTATATTTACCGAGCGAAGAAAGAAAAAGCTTTCAGGGCGTTCTGTTAGCCCTTGTTGACCAGGAAAGATTGAAAGATTTATTTGAAAAGTTACTGGATGAATCTGAATTTTTATCAGAAGGAGGTATCAGGGCATTATCCAAGTATTATGAAAAAAATCCTTATACTTTAAATTATGGTGGCAACAGTTATTCTATTCAATATGATCCGGGAGATTCTACTTCTGATATGTTTGGAGGAAATTCAAATTGGCGCGGCCCGGTATGGTTGCCCATGAATTATTTATTTATAAACGCATTCAGAACCTTTGGTTATTTTTATGAAGACGACCTGAAAGTAGAATGTCCTGTAGGATCGGGTAATTATTGTAACCTTTCGAAAGTTGGCAAAGATATCACCAGCAGGCTGTTGCATATTTTTGAAAAGAATGAAAAAAATGAACGGCTTACGAATGGATATTATAATTGGTTTTATCAAAAAGAAGAAAACCAGGATCTTGTTTTATTTCATGAATATTTCCATGGAGATAATTTGCGGGGTTTGGGAGCAAGCCATCAGACAGGATGGACAGCGCTCATCGCTAATTTAATTTTAGATTTAAAGGAAGAAGAGCAGGCAAAAGAGGATGAAAAAGAACAGCAATAATTTTTTTATTCTTTTCTCAAAGTCAATAGTGCCACAGATTCTATATGATGCGTATGTGGAAACATATCAACCGGCTGAATTTTTTCCACCATATATTTTTCATGCAGCAGTTGAAGATCCCGCGCCTGAGTGGCTACATTACAACTAACATACACAATTTTTGGGGCAGCTATTTCCAATAATTTATTCACCAGTTTATTATGAAGGCCGGCGCGCGGAGGATCCACAATTACTACGTCCGGGCTGCCATGTGATGTAAAAAAATCATCATTACAAATCTCAATTACATCGCCTGAAAAAAAAGAGGTACTTTGCAAATTGTTCAATTGAGCATTTTCTTTTGCGTCTTTTATTGCATCTTCTATCACATCTACCCCGATAATTTTTTTTGCATTTTTGCTCAAAAAAATACCGATACTTCCCGTGCCGCAATAAAGATCATAAACGGTTTCATTGCCTGTTAATCCTGCAAAATCTTTAACCACATTATATAAAACTTCCGCCTGTTTTGTGTTTGTCTGAAAAAAGGATTTTGGAGAAATTTTAAAATTAAAATCACCTAATTTTTCAAGCACATATCCTTTCCCATAAAAAATTTGTGGCTGCAGATCCTCCATGCTATCATTCCATTTTTGATTGATCGTATAAAGCAGCGTAGTGATTGCCGGAATTTTTTCTAATAAATACTTACAAATTTTTTCTATTTTTTCTTTATCCTCATTTCCAAAGAAAAGATTTACCATTAGCTCGCCACTGGTACAGTTGCGGATAATTACATTTCTTAAAAAACCTTTATGTTCTTTAATATCGTAATAAGAATAATTATTTTTTTCTGCAAACTCGCGCAGCGTATTTCTGATGGCATTGTTCACATCTTCCATCAACCAGCATTCTTCAATATCAATAATTTTATCGTATAATTTTGGAACGTGATAACCGAGGGCACCTCCCGGCCATTCATCTTGTCCGAGAAGAGAAAATTCTTTTTGTGTCAGATATTTTTTATTACTGAAAGTGAACTCCAGCTTGTTTCTGTAATGAATCGTCTTTTCTGAGCCTCGTATTGGCAACAGAGAAGTTTCAATTTTTCCGATTCTTTTTATCACATCTTTTACTTCCTGTTCTTTATATTTTAACTGCTGTTCATAAGGAAGCATTTGCCATTTGCACCCGCCACAAATTCCAAAATGTACACAAAAAGGAGTAATCCTTTCAGTGCTATATTTATTTATTTTTGAAACTTTCCCTTCGGCC
>DATILZ010000641.1:0-4550 GCA_035475995.1 Hanamia sp.
TATTCAATTATTAAATTATTGACGGAACAAAAACTGTTGCTCACATTTGATAAAAATTTTTGAAATACAAAAAATTAAAAAATGAAGATTATTATTACCTTTTTACTAACCTGCTTTTCTTACAGCATTTCTTTTTCTCAAAATATTGATAAGATCATCAATGCAAAAGAAGTGGCACGGATTGAAACCGTTCTTTCTTCTGATAAAATGGAAGGACGTAAAACTTTTACGGCTGCTATTGATCGCGCAGCAGATTTTATTGCAGGTGAATTTAAGAAATCAGGACTGCAATATTTTGATGGATTAAAAAGCTATAAACAGCCTTTTTCAATGAAAAAAGCCACAATTATCTCCGCTTCCGGAACTATGAATGGAAAGCCAGTTGATGCTGATAAGATATTTGCATTGACAACAGATAGTGTTTTGAATATTGATGAAAATTCGGGGTTTACAAAAGTGGTGATTACAGACACTTCCAATTTCTTCAAGGCATTTGCTTTAATAAAAAGCAATGAAAAATATTTAGTACTTGTTAATCCTGTTCATGAAAAAATCTTTCAGCGTTTGAAAAACTCTGGCCGTGAAAGCTTTGAAGATAAAGCCCCGGTGGTTTTTGTTTTGACAAATGAAAATCCAACGAATTATCATTTTGAAATAAAAAATGAAATCACTTCTTCCGCACTTGCAAATGTAGTGGGCGTGTTGCCCGGCAAAAGCAAAAAAGATGAGTACGTAATTTTTTCTGCCCATTATGATCATCTCGGAGTCGGCAAACCTGATGCTAAAGGCGATTCCATTTACAATGGCGCCAATGATGATGCGGCCGGAACTACAGCCGTTATCATGCTCGCTGATTATTTTAGTAAGCTAAAAAACAATGAACGTACTTTAATATTCGTAACCTTTACTGCAGAAGAAATTGGTGGTTTTGGCTCTCAGTATTTTTCGAAACAAATAGATCCTGAAAAAGCCGTAGCAATGTTCAACATAGAAATGATTGGCACCGATAGTAAATGGGGGAATAACAGCGCTTACATTACCGGTTATGAGAAATCAGATTTTGGAAAAATATTACAATCAAATCTCGCAGGAAGTAAGTTCCATTTTGAACCGGACCCTTATTCAAAACAAAATCTATTCTACCGATCCGATAATGCAACCCTTGCTGCGTTTGGTGTTCCGGCTCATACTATCAGCACTTCCAAAATGGACGATGAACCAAATTATCATAAACAAAGTGATGAAATCTCGACTTTAGATATGAATAATATGGCTGAAATCATCAAAGCGATTGCCCTCAGCAGTCAAACGATTATCAGTGGAAAAGATACACCCGCAAGAGTCGAGAAAAGGTAGAATTAAAATTGCGCTTATTTGTTCTTTTGCCGGAGTACTTGAACGTAGATACAAACTCTTATGGTTAGTTGTCGGTTTCTTAATGGCATGTTAATTGATTATGTATTTTTTTTATCTAAAAACATTTCATATGGAAACTATTAAACAACATTATCGGAGCCTGATCACCATGATCACTTTGATATTAATTCAGGCAATGGCATTTGCGCAGGATTCTGGTACTACGTCCAGTTCGAATACCACTACTACCAGCAGTTCTTCCACTACTATTCAGCCCTGGATGTGGGTTGTAGGCGCTATAATCGTTTTGATTATTATCATTGCTCTTGCCCGCGGCGGATCTAAAGACAGCGTAGTAGTTACCAAAGAAGAAAAGATCAAAGAATAATTAATGAAAAACCCCCTTTTAATTTAAAAAATGGCTGGTATTTCCCGCCATTTTTTTGGATGAGGTTTTGACTTTTCCACTGCTTTTGAATTCAGCAAAGCAACAAATACAATAGATTCCTGTTTTCTGCTGATTGCACTGCCAGCGCTTTCTTTTTCTTTGAATTGAAAGTGAACTGGTTTGATCTTTCCTCTTTGTGCTTTGATGCAAAATAAAGCGTTACAAAAAGGTGGTTTGAATTTTATACTGATCATTTTTCCAAAAAAAATAAAAAAAACAAACAGAAAAGAAAGTGAAAAACAGAGAAGAGAGCCGTTTTGCACGCTTATCTCTGCGGTTTTCATGTTATCTTTGCGCGCCTTAAAATAAGGGGTAAATAAATTAAAATAAATTATGGCATTACGCGCAGGGATTGTAGGATTACCAAATGTAGGAAAATCAACTTTATTTAATGCAGTGAGCAACAGCGCAAAAGCGCAGGCAAGCAATTACCGGTTTTGTACAATCGAACCAAACGTGGGATTGGTAAACGTTCCGGATAAAAGATTGAATGTGCTTGCTGATTTGGTAAAGCCGGACAGAATTGTTCCTACGCAGATAGAAATTGTAGATATCGCCGGACTCGTAAAAGGCGCGAGTAAAGGCGAAGGTTTGGGAAATAAATTCCTGGCAAATATTCGTGAAGTGGATGCGGTGATCCATGTGATCCGTTGTTTTGAAGATGAAAATGTGTTGCGTGAAGAAGGGCCGATCAACCCGATTCTGGATAAAGAAATTATCGAAACAGAATTGCAGTTGAAAGACCTGGAAGGAGTGGAAAAGAAAATAGCAAAAGTGGAAAAAATGGCGAAAAGCGGAGATGCAAAAAGCAAAGTAGAATTTGAAGTTTTGAAAAAAGCGAAAGCGCACCTGGAACAAGGGAAAAATATTCGTTCATTGGATTTTTCAAAAGAAGAAAAAGAAGCGGTTGCAGACAATTTTTTCCTGACCAATAAACCGGTTTTATATGTTGCCAATGTGGATGAAGCTTCGATGCATTCCGGTAATAAATATTCAGATCAGCTGGTGGCTGCGGCTAAAGAAGAAGGCGCGCAGGTTATCATTATGACGAATGCGATTGAAGCGCAAATCGCTGAATTTGAAAATCCGGAAGACAAGCAGATGTTTATGGAAGAATATAAAATGGAAGAACCTGCGCTGGATCGTTTGATTCATTCTGCTTATGCGCTTTTAAATCTTTCTACTTATTTTACAGCAGGCGTGCAGGAAGTGAGGGCATGGACGATCCACAAAGGCTGGAAAGCGCCACAAGCAGCAAGTGTGATTCATACCGATTTTGAGAAAGGATTTATCAAAGCGGAAGTGATTGCTTACGACGATTTTGTTCAATATAAATCAGAAGCTGCGTGTCGCGAAAACGGCAAATTGCGTATTGAAGGAAAGGAATATATTGTTCAGGATGGCGACGTGATGCATTTCAGGTTTAATGTTTAATTCGAGGTTGAATATTAAAAGTTGATGGTTGAATATTGAATATTATAATAAACCCCGAAAATCTGTTCGGGGTTTTGTTTTTAAATAAACTGTTTGGACAATCCTATTTCCTTACACTCACAGAAACATGTCTGTCCAAAGCTCTTTGATCATCAGACGCTGAAGCCGGATATTTTGCATACTGGGAGCCATAACCTTCTGCTCCTATAACCTGTGAACCGACACCACGTTTGTCTAATCCTGCTTTTGCTGCATTAGCACGATCCTGTGAAAGTTTTTTATTATCAGCAGCATTTCCGGACGCATCGGTATAACCGCCAATTTTAATTTTTGCATCAGGATATGCTTTTAAAATTTCAGCAATATTATCTAATTGTTTTTCACTGGTTGGAGTAATGGTTGCTGTTCCGAGATCAAAATTGAGATTATCAAAATTAAACCATCTGTTTTTTAAAGAATCATCGCTTAATGACTTCCAGTCGCTGTTCAAAAAAGTAACCAACTGATCTTCTATTCCACCTTTATTTGCTTCTAATTGCTTGCCGTTGGGCAATTGAACTTTAATAGATCCGGCAGTGGTATCGGGAGGTGTGCTGGTCATAGCTGTGCCGCTGTCTTTTTTGTTTGAAGCGGCAGTTGTATCAGTTACAGTGGCGGTGCTTGGCCTTGTTTCGTTACAGCTCCTTGAAAAATACCAAAGTCCTGCAATCACAATTAAAATAACAATGAGAGGTACCAGCCATTTTCCGGTTGGCCTTTCTGAAATGGTTTTTACATCATCTATTGAGGAATGTGATGTTGGATGCGCTGTTTTTAAATCAGGAGATTTTAAATGGGAAGCCGCTCCTTGCAATGAACTTAATCCCAGCATTCCGGCAAGAGAAGTTAAACCTGCCGGCATTGCCTGCATAATATGATCTTTTTGTGAAGAAAGAAAACCGGCTAATCCGCTGGCAGACAAATTATTTTGCTCAGCGTGTCTGCCAAGCAAACCGAATATGGATGGTAATGCCATTGCCATTAATGAAGAAGTAGAAGAATCTTTTATTCCGGCAAAGCTGGAAATTGCTCCTGTAATTGCCGATTGATTTCCATTAAACAAGCGCGATAATAAGCTGTTTCCTTTTTCCTGATCACTGCTTAATCCTACATTATTGCCACTTGAAACATTATTAACAGAGCTTTTCGCCATTTCAAAAACGTCATTGGCACCCGCCGTTCCCGAAGTCGATTTATTCAAAATTCCCGCCAGGCTTGTTGGAATAATTGCAGATAGGGCTTTGCTAATTCCGGAAGTGTTTTCTTCGAGAGC
>DATILZ010000642.1:0-18146 GCA_035475995.1 Hanamia sp.
GAAAAGTAAAAAAAACAAAAAGATAAGTGTTTTCAAATTATATTATTTGTCTTTAAAAAATCTTATACCAAGTATCAAAATGCTTCCTGCAACAGCAGGAATAAACAAATTGATAATCCAAATACCAAAAGTAGTGCCTAATATGCCAACTGTATTCACGCTATAAACGCTCAATAATTCCGTACTAAACTTCCCGCGGATTCCTAAATCTGCTATTGCAAAAGACGGAACAACTGCCAGTACCAGGAATAAAATGCTGATGATCCAAAAACTATCAACCCAAAATATTGCCACATTTAGCACCTGTAAAAGTAAAATATATTGTAGGACGAAAACAAGATAGCGAAAGAAAGAAAGAGAAAGCAGCCTTAACAATAATTTAGGAGTGAACTTTTCTAAAACCTTTACGTATTGAATAAATCTTTTTGATGCAGGAATTTTTTCAATTAATCGAATCAGCCAGGCCAACCGAAAGAAAAACAAAACAAGAATCGCCGTTATGATTGATGAAAACAGTAATAGAACTTTGATCCAAAATACTGAAAGGCCCATAACCGGTCCCGAATGGCGGGTTTGAAAAAATAAGAGATAAACTAATCCACAACATCCTAAAACTAATGTAATAATAAGTTGGCTTATACTTCCTGCTATTGATAAGGATATGGCTTTTAATCTGCTACCTTCCTTGATATACAAAATACGGCCGCCATATTCACCCATTCTGTTTGGCGTATTTAAGGATAAGGCTAATCCACTTAGCACAGATTTAAACGCCCGCCAAAAATTTATATTGTGAACAGGTTTTACAAGCACCTGCCACTTTCTGGCTTCCAATCCCCAATTTAAAAATGCAAGTACAATTACTATCCAAAATTTCAAGCCCATTGCACCAAAAGGTGCTTCCTTAATGAGCTGAAGTGATTCATGCAGGTTTGGCTGAGATTTTATCTGTTGGTAAAGAGAATAAAATAACCACGCTGCAAGCAATGGAGCAAGAACATATTTAAAGATTCTTTTGATATTTTTGCTACGGATCATGTACTCCTGATACGGATGATTTCTATTAATTTACATCCTTCTTTTAAAAGCGGTAAAAATAAACTTCAATTGAATACAAATTCAAAAATCATTTTGGGGATCGACCCGGGAACACTATTTATGGGTTTTGGAATTATTGAAATTTCTTCTTCCGGAATGTCTCTGATCATTATGGATGTGCTGAAACTTTCTCCAAAAAAAGATGCTTATGAGCGGCTTCAGATCATTCATCAGAAAGTTTGCGAATTACTTTCAGAGTATTCACCAAATGAGTTTGCCATTGAAGCGCCATTTTTTGGAAAGAATGTTCAGAGTATGCTAAAGCTTGGACGGGCACAGGGTGTGGCGATTGCAGCGGCGATGCATGCAGGAATTCCGGTCACAGAATATTCGCCACGAAAAGTAAAACAATCGATTACAGGAAATGGAAATGCAGATAAATTACAGGTTTTAAAAATGCTTCAACGACTAATTGCTTTTGAAGAAAATCCAACATCTTTTGACGCTACTGATGCGCTGGCTGTTGCGGTTTGCCATCATTACCAGGGAAATAGTTTATTAAATAACTCTTCAAAAAAATTAAATGGCTGGAAAGATTTTCTTGCAAAAAACCCGGGAAGGATGTCTAAGGGTGAGCGCTGAAAGCTTTCGGCATTAATCTTTCGCGTCAGATTGAGCATTTGGCTTTCTGCATTTAATCAATCAAAGAATTTTTCATTGCAAAGAAAACCAATCCGACTGAATTTTTTACACCAAATCTTTCCATCAATCTGTCTTTGATTGCTTCAACAGTACGGGCGCTGATATCCATTTTTTGCGCTATTTCCTGTGCAGTATATTCCATGCAAACAAGCGACAGCACTTCTTTTTCGCGTTCACTGATGGTAATCTGGCTGTTCAGATTTGGATTAAATTTTTGCTTGGCATAATTCTTTTTTATAAGCACCCGGTTCACGAAATTATTCAAATAAAACCCATTGGTCATCACATCCATTATACCTTGTTTTATTTCGGCGGGCTCTGTGCTTTTTAATAAGTAGCCGTTTGCCCCGCTATCCATCAGGTGACCAACAAACCGTTCATCTTCAAACATGGTGAGAATGAGGATTCTGATTTTAGGATAATGCTTATTCAAATATTTGGTGGTTTCAATTCCATCTTTAACAGGCATTTTCAAATCCATTAATACAATATCCGGCTGTTCTTTTTCTATACCTTTTATAAGTTCTTCCCCGTTTTCTGCTTCGAGGATAAACCGGATATTATGATATGTCTTCAGAGAAAGTATGACACCTCTTCTGAAAATTTTGTGATCATCTGCTATGGCTACATTAATAATTTCGGGGATCATATTTAATGTCTTGAATGCAAAAGATAAAAGAAAATAATATAAAAAACAACAATTTATTTAATTGGCTCCCTCGGCACTTCAATGGTTACTTTATAATATGTATGGGTGCTGTCAATTTCAAAAAATATTTTTCCTTTTAAAACTCTAATCCTGCTTTGAATATTTTTTAAACCCAAACCTGCTGAATTATGTTCCATTTTATCAAAATCAGGCTGAAGAATTCCCCGGCCATCATGATGAATACGAAAATAAACTATATTTTCCTGTGCATTTTGCGTAAGATGAATAAAACCCGCGCTGCTGTGTTTAATAATATTAGTTACCAACTCCTGTACAATCCTGAATACAAGCAATTCCTGTTCATCATTCAAGCGCTGTCGGTTGTCGTGAAATCGTGCGCTGGCATTGATAACACCTGAACCGTTTATTTTTTCAAAAAGATCTTTTACAGCAGCTTCCAGTCCAAAGTTTTTTAAAGTTGGTGGCATCAGGCTGTGTGAAATATTCCTGATGAGCTGAATACTGTCATCAATAATTTGTTTGGCGCTAAAAATAGATTGCAGTTGTGTGGCTGGTTCCTGGTGAATTAAATTTTCATTTAAATAAAGTCTTGCAGTTGCCAAAAGTGGTCCCGCATCATCATGCAGATCAGCAGCAATTCTTTGTCTTTCTTCTTCCTGAAACTGTATGGAAGCGCGTAACAACATTTGCTGCTTCTCCTCTTCCATTTTTTGAATTCTTTTATTGAACCTGATCACTTTTCTTTGATGAAATACTACAATAGAGACCAGCATTACCGCCATAAACAACATTCCAAGCGTACCCAATACCAGTACACTTGTAAAAGTAAATGTTGTTTGATCCTGTAGAAAAAACATCTAACGTGGTGAATTAATTTTTTTGATAAATAAAAAGATCATCCCCCAGATCAGGAATGACCTTTTTTTGTTCCTTTACTGAACCATTTATTTTCATGGTCATGGCTACGCAAAGCAACAGATTTTTTAAAATATTAAAGGAGATATTTATGACAAAATACATTTTTTGAAACGAAACGCTTACCCTCATTTTATCGGTCATTAGATAAAGAAAAAAAGTACCCGAAAAATAAATAAAAAACGCGATAACGGCCCAAAAATTAAAAGTGGAATAAACTAATAAATTATTGTTTCCCCTTATCTCCGAAAAAAGGTATCCCATGCACAGTATCAAAACGACAATAGCTTCTATTCCGGAAGCAAATGAATCAAATTCACGTGTTTTGGTAAAAAAGACATAATCAGCTAAAGCAAAAATGATAAACGCAATCCATATAAAAGGTACGGCTTTTTTTATATGGCTTTTTGGAAGTATTAAATAAATAAAGTAGCAGAAAAAAGTATATTCTACAATAGTAAACAAATTCAATAATGTAATGAAAGTTGGAGAGCGAAGGCTTTGAAGATAAAAACTTACTCCCTCATTTACAATACAATAAATAATATAAAATAAAATAACCCTTAGCGGTTTCTGTTTGCTTTTTCTTTTAAAAAGCAAATAGAACACTAAGGGTAGTGCTGTAGAAAAAATACCTGTATATAATAACGTTTTAAAAATAGCAGTTATAATTTTTTCAAATATAACTACCTTTTTTAAATTTTATTGTGAAACTTACAAAAAAGATTAACGATTCTAGCTATTGCCATTCAGTATAGACCAGTCAATGATAACTTTATCAGCAACAATGCCATCATATTTTTCGAGATCACCGGTGTTGGTAACTGCAGAATAAGAAAGAATATCTTTTCCGTCAGCATCAACGCCTGT
This sequence comes from Hanamia sp., assembly GCA_035475995.1. GTDB lineage: Bacteria > Bacteroidota > Bacteroidia > Chitinophagales > Chitinophagaceae > Ginsengibacter. The sequence goes on from DATILZ010000642.1 coordinate 4,196, forward strand.
GTAAACTAAATGCTCTTCATTTTCATTAGTAAGGCATTTGCGAAAATTAATTCCTACACAACCTGGTTGGCTTAAGATCTGATCAATGATGTTACGTCCGATGTAAAAACCTGGAGTAGCATCTGGATTTGCAGTTCTGAAATTTTGAACTAATTGGATGCCTTCAGCTAATCCAATGTCTTCGCCTACTTCAGCAAGGCTCTTGGTTTCAAGTGTGTTTGTAGTCATAATTGTAAATTTTGTTTTGTTTAAAGTGTGTTTATTTGATTAACAGGATGCTAACTTCCATAAAATATAAATCCTGTACAATTGACTATTTTAAATATTAATTCACGTATTTTTGCTGTAATGCAGTACCAGAGTAGATTTTAGCGCATTTAAAACGTAAATAAACGAATTAAAATAAGGTAATTGTACGATGAAAATATAGTAATTTTACTATCAAAACAACTCGTTCTATTACAGGGTAGAAGTACGTATCTGCAGGTTAGTGGCAATAAAAAACCAGGCGCAAACTGCCTGGATTTTCGGATTTTAAAGCGGGGGAGATAATTTTAGTTAATGTGATCTGAATTTTAAAAGAAAAATTTCATAGGTTATGAGTGAATTTGCCAGGTTTATGTGAATTTGATATCTCTGGTTTTATTCACATTTAATTTAAAATTCCAGTCACTGATCAACGGTTCAAAAGTAAAAAGAAGATACTGCTATTAGCATAGCATCTTTACTTTATTTTTAGCAATCGGTAATTACATGAGTTTATGCAAAAGCGCAAACAGAGATAGAAGAAGTACGAAGTCTGATTTTGGTAAGTTGTACCTCGTATCTTTTTCTGGCATTTTTGTTATTTATCGTAAAAAAACGTTTTTAAGTAATATATTGAATAATTATTCGTTATAGTTTCTATATTTACAATGTCCTAACATTAAAAATTCAATGTCACTATCTACCAATATCAAAATTGCAATTGCAGATGATCATAAGATTTTCAGGGATGGAATAAAGATGGCACTCAATCCTAAGGAAGATCTAAAAATGATTTGGGAAGCAGAAGATGGAAAAGATTTGATGCACAAAATGGCCATCAAACAACCGGACCTTTTATTAATGGATATCCGCATGCCTCAAATAGATGGCATCAATGCCATTGAAATGCTTCGTAAAGAATATGATAATTTAAAAATAATCGTGCTCTCGATGTATGATGATCAGCAAATGATCAGCAAAATGATGGAAATGGGCGCTAATGCGTACCTCACCAAAACAACTGATCCGGATGAAATTTATGAAGCGATTCTTACCTGCATGAATGAAGAATTTTATTTTAACCAATTGGTAAACAAGGCAGTAATGGGCAAGCTGATGCAGAAAAAAAATGTGCGCCGGCTTTATGGAAACCAGGTACCCGTTACTTTTAATGAAAAAGAATTAAAAATATTACAACTGCTCGGAGAAGATAAAACGACGGAAGAGATTTCAAAAATAATTTTTTTAAGTCCGCGAACAATCGAAACGATCCGCCAAAACATGAAAAGTAAAGTAGGCGCCAAAACAATTGGTGGACTTATTATGTACGGAATGAGAAATAAAATGATTGAGTAATCCTAAAAAAGATTCATAAAGAAGCAATTCAACAAAATCAAAATTCGTATTATTTATTTGTTTAGCAGTGCAATGAACTGACATTATACAGTTCTTCTCCGAACATCTTTTATTGAATGCGCTTCATAATATTCACTCATGATCCGATAAATTTTATCTTTCAAAAATTCATAATTATCACCTTTACTGATTTTTACCGGCTGCAAAAAATGAAGCTCCATTTTTGATGGCCAGAAGCAGAATTTTGCCGGAGGAAGCACTTTTTTTGTATTAAAAATTAAAGCAGGAATAATATCGGTTCTGGTTTCTATAGCTAACCGAAAAGCGCCACTGTGAAAGTCTTTCAAAGGAAATTGCGTCTTATTTCTCGTTCCTTCCGGATAAATACACATATCCATTCCCATACTTAGAACATGCTTCATTTTTTTAAAACTATCCTCCCGGCTTTTTCGGTCGTTCCGGTCGACCAAAACAGAACCCCTTTTATAAATCAAGCCAAATAAAGGAATTTTGGCCATCCCGGCTTTTGCAATTGTTTTGTTTGCCCGCGGGATAAAAGGTGTTACAACAGGCACATCCATAAAAGAATTGTGATTGCAGGTAACAATATAATTTTCACCGGATTTAAAATTTTTTCGGCCAACAACTTTTAAACTACAGCCCGTCAGAAAAAAAAATATGCGCATCCACACTGCTGAAATTTGCCGGAAAATTTCTGTTCGTTTTGGTTCTTTTATCGTTCCTATTATCCACATAAATAGTGTTACAGGCAACAAAGTGATTACAAAAACAATGAGTGCCCAAACAGCAAAAATTTTACCCAAAATATTTTTCAAAATTGTATTTTTTATCCTGAAATTATATTTTCCAGTCAATCGGATTTTTATGTTGCTTCATCAGCAATTCATTAGTTTTGGAAAAATGTTTGCAACCAAAAAAACCGTTATTGGCACTTAATGGCGAAGGATGAGCGGCTTTCAAAACAAAATGTTTTGTTTCATCAATCAGAGCCTGCTTTCCCTGTGCAAATTTACCCCACAACAAAAAAATAATTCCTTCTTTTTCATCAGAAATTTTTTTAATTACCTGGTCTGTAAATTGCAACCAACCAAATTGAGCATGGCTTCCGGGTTCATTTTGCCGCACCGTCAAAGATGCATTTAAAAGAAGCACACCTTGTAAAGCCCATTTCTGCAAATTACCGTTTTCGGATATGGGAATTCCAAGGTCATTTTTTAGTTCTTTAAAAATATTTATCAGCGATGGCGGTTTGGCAATGCCATCAGGAACAGAAAAACTTAAACCATGTGCCTGACCTGGATTGTGATATGGATCCTGGCCAATTATAACCACTTTTACTTTTGAAAAAGGAGTTTGCCTGAAAGAATTAAAAATTAAAGACCCGGGTGGGTAAATTTTTTTTCCCGAGGCTTTTTCCGCTTTTAAAAAAGCAACAACATGCTGAAAATATGTTTTATCAAATTCATCTTTTAGAACTTCTTTCCAGCTTTCTTCAATTTGAATATCCATAATCGGGGAATGGGTATAAGATGCAAATTTAAATCTTAATATTTTAAATCTTAAGCGATCCTAAGCAGGAATAAAAATGAAAATTGTAACTATTTATTCTTTTACTGAAATAATAACAGCTTTAGGAATTTATTGAAGAGAAATTAAAAGACACATAGATTTTAAAAAGATCATTAAAAATTGCGTCAGTTATAGTATTTAAAAGGAGTGACCCCGACACGATTCGAACGTGTGACCCACAGCTTAGAAGGCTGTTGCTCTATCCACTGAGCTACGGGGCCTTTTTTAGTGAAAAAATAATTCTGAAAAATCAAATATTCTGAGAAATACGTATTTTTATTTCACTTCAAAAAAAGTTTTGCAAATATAACCAAATGCTTTTCTACAAAGCAAAAAGAGGCTAAAAAAATCAGCAATTATAGTAAACTATTAAAATTTATGAGATGTCATCATAAATAATAGAGAAAATGCACGATTCTAGTAATTTAAATGACCGGTAATTCAAAGTAAAAAATGCTCCCTCTCCCTTTTTCACTTTCGACGCCTATTTTCCCATCATGCTTTTCGATAATATCTTTACAAATAAAAAGTCCTAATCCCAAACCTGGAAAAGTATTTAAATTATTTCCGGAAACCCGATAAAAACGTTCAAATATTTTTTGCTGCTCTTCTGCTGCAATTCCTTTACCAAAATCCTGTACCGAACAAATTACCTTCCCATCCTCTTTATTTAATTCGACAATTATTTGCTTCGACTCGGGAGCGTATTTTATAGCATTCATAATAAAATTACTTACTACCTGCCCTATCCTGTCACGATCTCCATATATATTGGCATTTGCCTTATTCTTAAAAACAATTTCATTTTCGGTCAATACAGGCTGAATGGCAACAATAACCTCCGATATAACATCTTTCAATTGAAAATACTCTTTATTATAACTAAGATGCCCATTTTCAATTTTCGAAGTATCCAGCAAATCATTGATCAGTGCAGTAAGTTTGTTGATTTGCAAATCCATTCTTTCCAACATGTTTTTATGCTGGGAATCATCATTTGCAGCGGCATCCATCAGCAATAATTGTGTATATGCCTTCAGCGAAGTTACCGGTGTTTTTAATTCATGGCTGGCAATACTGAAAAACTCATCCCTGCGATATACCAAATCCTCTGTTTCTTTTTGAATTTTATCTTTCTGAGATGCAAATTCAATCAAATCGTGCTTCATTTTTTTTACAGAAATACCTAATAAATCGTATTCGCTCCTTGGAACGACTTTTACATTAAAATTTCCTTTTCCAATCTGATTTGCAGCCTGTGCCAATGCAAGATTATTTTTATCAATATCGATTATACAATTTGCCAGTTTTCCAATCACACCTTTTGGCATATTTCTTAGCCGCAAACCGGTTTCGCCTTTAGAAAGTTTTGCAGCCGCACTCTTCAGCTCATTTAACAACTGATGTATGTTCATAATCAAATAAGCAACAAAAGCAACAACAAACAGAATCGCAATTACAAGAAACAAAAGCGCGCCATTCTTTGAATTTATTTCACGCTGATATATTTTTTTCATCTGTGCGTCCACACTTTCCCACAGCGATATTTGCTGTTTCCTTAAAACAATCAATCCCTGTGAAGAAATATCCCACCATTGATTTGGTGTATAAGTACTGTCAACTACAAACGTATTGAAAACCTGGTCTATGTAATTAAACATAGTTTTATAAGCGGTTGAATCTTTTTGCTTGTTGTATGATTTTATGGATGCTTGTGATGCTTTTAATAAAAATTCTGTTTCATAAGTTTTAGCAACTTTATATACTCCTAATGTACCGAATAAAGTTTCCTTCACATATTTTCTCGTGTATAAGACATTGAAAATATTTGTACGCACGATTCCCAGGTAAGTAATTAATTCAGAAAGAATTTTTTGAGCCATCAGATCTCTGTAAACGGGCTTCAAAAAAGTATTGCCGGGAATAGAAGTTTTTAAAGTATTTACTCTGAATATTGCATCAGTGTAATATTGCATCGCCATATCTGGCGTAAATCTGCGGGCATCTATTTCCTTGCGTGTATCATCAAGATGATTCAAAAAAGTATATTTTGGAAAATCAGTCAAAGCCAGATCCTTGCTTTGTTGCAGCAGGTGCATTAATGAATCTACTTTAAGGCGGTGTTCAGGAATTTGTTTGAAACTGGTGTCTTTAATAAGTTCGAAATAACTATATCTTCTTTCGCGTGCAAGTTCGTTGATCAATTCACTGATATTTTGCGATTGATCTACATGTTTTACATAATTTTCGATCAATTCCACTGTTTTTGATTTGTCAGCATAGATCATAACAGAGAAATAAATCAAAAATAAAACGGGCACAAGGCCTATCAATAACAATTTAACGGAAAGAGGTAATTTTCTAAAAAAAACAATCATTACAAAAAAATAGAATGATAGGTGAGAATTTCAAATGTCCTCACGCATATAAATAATGCCGGTTTTAAAAGCTAAGGTAATGTATCAAGGCCAGAATTTTTAGGTTTTTTTTTACAAAATATTTCTAATGAAAAGCACGCATCCTATTGAGATAAAGTGCTTTATTCTTTCTACAAAATAATTGATTTGAGAAATAATGAGATAATACTGGAGCCAATTGCTCAATAATTTTGAAAGCGGCTTCATTTCAAAAAGAAATGAAATAGAAAAGTTCTTTATTTCAGCTTTGTTCAGAAAAATGTTTTTTGCCGAAAGGAGGCCGTGGAAAACAGGCTAAAATTTAATACGAATGAAAATAAGATTTGGCAATATTTGTTTCTTGACTGCAATCATTTTTTTGTTTTGCTCCTTACAGCTTTCACTTCGTCAATAGTTACTGAAGGAGCTTTATTACCAAAACTATTTCTTATATAAGTCAACACATCTGCAATCTGCTGATCTTTTAAAATACTACCAAGCGGCGGCATCGGGTTGCTATAAGTCTCCTCGTCAATATCAACATTTTTAAGCCCATTCAAAACTATTTTGATCAAAGTTTCTTTATCACCAAGAACAAAAGAAGTATTTATTAATGGCGGCGTTAAATGTGGAACGCCTCCGCCATCAGCCTGATGGCAGGAGATGCAAAACTTTTTATATACTTTTTCTCCTGCCACTTTTGACTTTTGAAATGTAGAGGATTGAAGAGGAACGTTATTGCCAGAATCCTTTCCATTTATGAATACCAAACTAAAAGGCATCATCAAAAAAGCAAGTATGATTATCTTATTCAAATTACTTTATTTTTTTTGATACATAATTTTATAAATGGTCCCTTTGGAATCATCAGAAACATACAGTGAACCATCAGGTCCTTGTGCCAAACCGCATGGGCGGTGTTCGGCATTGCGTGGAGATTTTATATCTTTTGTTCCTGCGAAACCATCGGCAAAAACTTCCCATTTTCCGGCAGGTTTTCCATCTTTAAAAGGTACAAATACAACAAAATATCCAGCCTGTTTTTCCGGACTTCTGTTCCATGATCCATGAAAAGCAATGAAAGCACCATTCTTATATTTTTCAGGAAATTGGTTTCCAGTATAAAATAATAAATCATTGGGAGCCAGATGGCCCGGGAAAGCCATTACCGGATCTAAATATTTTTTATCAGCAGCTTTCTTGCCATTGCCTCCGTATTCCGGCATCAGGATTTGTTTTTTTTGAACCTGATCATAATAAATATAAGGCCAGCCGGCATTGTCGCCTTTGTGAATTTCATACATACATTCTGCAGGAAGAATGGAAGATGTTTTGGCATCATAATATTGTGGGAAAAGATCGTGCAACTGATCGCGGCCATGCTGCATTACAAAAAGCGCATTATCCTGATTGTTCCAGTCCAATCCAACTACATTTCTCAATCCGGTGGCATAATGAACACCATCACCATAAGTCTGATCCGCTTTATCGGCTTTAAACTGCCAGATGCCTCCGGCGGAATCCAGAATCGGGCAGCCTTTTATTCCCATTGAACCCGGTACCCGGTCTTTTTCCTGACATGAATTGCTGTAAGCTCCGATGTTTACATACATATTTCCATTGTTATCAAATGTTACAGATTTAGAATTATGTTCGCCACGATCTAACAATCCTGAAACAATTTTTTCTGGGTTCGAAGCATCAGCTACTTCATCTTTATCATTTAATTTATAACGATAAACATTTGTGTTGGAAGAAGCATATAAATAACCATTTTTAATGCGCATTGCAGTGCCGCTGTAATCACCAAAGCTTAATTTTTGGTCCAGTTTGCCATCATTGTTTTTTTGCAAAAACAAAATGCCCTTTCCATCTTTTTTACGGCCAAGTTTTACGTAAATATCACCTTCTTTTGTAACGGCAATATGTCTTGCCTCACCAAGATTGTCTGCAACTTTTACAGCGCTGAAACCTACTGGCAGCATTAATCCTGCGTTATCGGCACCGGCAGCAGGATATGGTTTTATTTTAGCGGATGAAGATATATTTGTGAAGGAAAAAATAAAAAAAATTCCTGCTGATAAAAGCAGAAACATAAATAGAAAATTCTTTTTCATTTGAGGAATTATTTAATAATTATGAATAATAAAACCGTTAGAAAAATGCAAATGGGGTAACAAAGATAAAATATTTCTTAATTAGCTGATGTGAGATGTGCTAATGTGTGAATTAGCTAATATGCTAATCTGCTGATGTTCAGTAAACCAACTAATATGGTGAATTGCTATTTTTAAAAAAAGTCACTAATTGATACTTCTTTTTTTTGATTTGAAAATGAAATGATTGATCTTTCCTATTCGTGCTTTAAAGCAAATTAAAACGTTCCAAAAAGATAGTTGGAACAGCCTGCTAATCATTTCCCTAAAAAAAAACCAATGATATAAAAAAGTGGCACGAGAATCGAGAAGTAGTGGTGACGGCAGTAGAATTGCTTTATTGAATACTTTTGCAGCGATCATTATGCCATTTTTAAAATCATTTTCAATACACTACCGGATTACAAAAACGTTTTTAAATAATCCCGATACTTACTTGAGAGAACGGTAAATTGGTTATTGATCGTTGGCTACTTTTTAGAAAGTTGCAAGGTGAATAAGAAACAAATGCAAAAATTTTATTCATGCTTTACTTCGGAATTACAAATAGGGACAAAGCTGCTTTACAGAAATATGCTTTACAGAAATAAATAATTAAAATCCGAAATTGTATTTTAATGGAACAAACTTTGCGGCATTTTATGCGATAAACTTTTTTTTAGAAACAAATGAGTGAGTATTCAATCAGCTATGAGAAGAATTTCCGAAGAATTTTCCATAAAATTTGAAAATAAAATGAACTTATCACAAAAGTATAAGTCAATTAGAAATTATACAGAAGAAATCTGCAAACCTTTACACACAGAGGATTACGTTGTTCAGCCTGTGGTAGATGTAAGCCCACCAAAATGGCATATTGGGCATACAACCTGGTTTTTTGAGACATTTATTTTGAAGCCATATTTGGAAGATTATGAAGAATATGATCCGCAGTATAATTATGTTTTCAACAGCTATTATGAAACGGTTGGTGCAAGAGTAATCCGCACAGATCGTGGAAATTTAAGCCGTCCTACTGTGGAAGAAATTTATAAATACCGGAAATATGTAGATGATGCAATGCATCAGTTTTTCCAAAAAAATATTTCAAAAGAAATTGAAGAAATTGTAATTCTCGGATTCAATCATGAGCAGCAGCACCAGGAACTTTTGATGACGGATATAAAGTATATTTTGGGAAATAATCCTTTATTTCCGGCATATAAACTTAATGGTAGCAAACAAATAAATAATGAAGATTTTGATTCTGTCGCTAATAATAAATTTATAAAGATTGAAGAAGGAATTTATGAAATAGGTTATGAAGGGAAGGGATTTTGTTTTGATAATGAATTACAAAAACACCCTGTTTTTTTAACAGATTTTCGCATTGCAAGAAATTTAATAAACAACGTGGAATATTTAGAATTTATCAATTCCGGCGGTTATAAAAATTTTATCTATTGGCATGCAGATGGATGGGAATGGGTGAAAACAAATGATATTGAAGCACCCCTTTATTGGTACTTTATTAATGGCAAATGGTATCATTATACATTAGAAGGTTTGCAATTACTGGACATGAATGAACCGGTTTGTCATGTAAGTTATTACGAAGCCGCAGCCTTTGCATCATGGAAGGGAATGCGCTTGCCTACTGAGTTTGAATGGGAAGCAGCATCAGAAAAAATCAGCTGGGGCAGGCGGTGGGAATGGGCAGAAAGTGCTTATCTCCCCTATCCTGGTTTTAAAAAAGCAGCCGGGGCAATCGGAGAATACAATGGAAAATTTATGGTGAACCAAATGGTATTGCGAGGCGCTTCTGATGTTACCTCTCCCGGTCATAGCAGGAAAACTTATCGCAATTTTTTTCAACCAAACCTTCGCTGGCAATATACAGGAATCAGACTGGCACAATAAATATAAAGAACAAATATTAGTATGACCAATTTTTTAAAGGATGTGCTGCACGGCCTGAAATCTTCTCCAAAATATTTAGACTCCAAATATTTTTATGATAAAAAAGGCGATGAATTATTTCAGAAAATAATGGCAAGTGATGAATATTATCTTACGAAGGCAGAGATGGAAATTTTTTCAAAACAAGCAGCACAAATTGCGGATAAAATCTTAAATGAAACGAAACGAATAGATGTCATTGAATTTGGCCCGGGCGATGCAGTGAAATCGATTCATTTATTAAAAGAACTGAACCGCAGAAATGCAATGTCAAATTATTTTCCAATTGATATTTCAGAAAATATTATTAAGCTTTTAAATAAAAATTTACCAAAACAAATTCCTGAAATAAGCATGAAAGGCTTTACCGGAGAATATTTTGAAATGCTTTCTGAAATAAATAAAATTTCTTTTGGAAGAAAGTTGGTTTTGTTTCTCGGAGCTAATATTGGCAATTTTAAATTTAATGAAATGCCCGCATTCTGCAAGAATTTACACAATTTATTGGCTGCCGGAGATATGGTTTTAATTGGTTTTGATTTAAAAAAAGAGCCGGAAAAAATATTAGCGGCATATAATGATAAATCCGGTTACACAAGAGAGTTTAATTTGAATTTATTGAGACGCATCAATAATAAATTGAATGCAGATTTTGAAATAAATAATTTCAAACATTATGCGAATTATGATCCTGTATCAGGAGCTTGTAAGAGTTATCTGATATCAACAAAAGAACAATCGGTAACTATTGAAGAAACAGAAATTAAATTTGAAAAAAACGAACCGGTGTTTATGGAAATTTCGCAAAAATATTCTGTAAAAGAAATAGATGAAATATTGGTGCAATGTGGTTTTGAAGTTGTGTCTCATTTTTTTGACAGCAATAAATATTTTACAGATGTACTTTTGAAATATTGAGAAAGCAGGTGAATTATAACCGGCTTTTCTGAAAAAAAGTTTTGCATGTTTTATGCTTATTCTTTCAAAAAGAAAAAAAATATTTTAGAAGATTTTTATTAAAAAATAAAACGTTTAAACCTTACATTTGCGTTTTTTATTGCCCGATAGTATAATGGTAGTACTGCAGATTCTGATTCTGCCTGTCTTGGTTCGAATCCAGGTCGGGTAACTTACTTAAAATGATACTTTCATGGTATCATTTTGTTTATAAATATGACTCCGTAGCTCAGTTGGTAGAGCAACAGACTCTTAATCTGTGGGTCCTGAGTTCGAGCCTCAGCGGGGTCACCACCCTTTTTAAAAAGCCTTCAAAGCCTTTGACTTGAAGGCTTTTTTGCTTATTAATTTAAACGTATCTTTTAATCCACTTAAATGATTTAAGTTGGAGTATCAGCAGACTACTGGTATTTTCAAAGTCAAAGCTGCACATTACCAGTTTTTCAGGGAAAACGTACAGGGGCAATTTATTTCAAGCCATACCGAAATTAACCTTAGTAAAATTATATAATGTCATCAGACATGTGTGCTCCTATTTTTAAAACAGAAATAGTTGCTGTAAATATTTTAGAAGCAACCCCCTTGCTAAATATTTCGATTATATAATTGATACAAATAAAAGCTTGTTGAATGATTCCAATTCTCAAAATTGATTATCATAGCCAGCTTTTTTATTCTTGAAATCAATTTTTACAAATAAAAAAATCACTTTATGAAAGTCAAACATTTTGCAATGATATTAGTTGTAAGTTCCTGCACATTATTCTTTAATTCCTGCTCCAAATCAAAGAATGCAACAACCGAAACAACAAATGGGAACACGATAACCATTACCGGTATGTCATTCCCGGCAACTACCACTATCAAAAAAGGAACAGTAATAACATGGAATAACAAAGATGGTATAGCACATACTGTTACCTCTAATGATGGAATAACATTTGATAGCGGAACTTTAGATCCGGGCGGCACATTTTCTTTCACTGCAAATACAGTTGGTTCTTTTCCCTATCACTGCAACTTCCATTCGATGATGAAAGGCACATTGGTTGTAACACAATAATAACTGTGTTCTTATTTATAAACACTATATATTTTAAAATAAGATCAGGCAGCTTCCTGTTAGGCCTGGTGATTTTATTGTGCAATTTATAATCAAAAGAAAACTTCGAAAATCCACTTCGACACGCCGGCAACCTTTCAAAAATAAATTCCGATTTAGAATATAAATAAGGCCATGAACAGGAAACTTAAAAAATATCTTTTGAGGATTTGTATCGCAACAATTGTAATCGTTTCCATTATTGGTTTTGTGATTTGGAATCAACCACATCGCGATATCAAAGATGCAACTGCTTTGAAAACCACTTCTGAAGCGCTTTACGGCAATCTTACGAAAGACAGTGCGAAAATGAAATCAAAATTTATCAACCAGGTTGTTGAGGTTACCGGTGAAGTGAAAAATGTTTTAAAAAATCAAAAAGGACAACAAATAATTCTTTTAAATACAAATGTTGAAGGTGGTTCTGTCAATTGCACCATGGAAGAGCAAAACAATCATGTGAAAGCTGGTGATACCATTTCAATTAAGGGAATTTGTAGTGGTTACATCGGTGGTGATCCTGATATTGATTTGCCGGGTGATGTTTTTTTGACAAGATGCTACACTTCAATTTAAAAATATAATTCGTATGATGATGAAAAATGTGATTCTTTTTTTAACACTAATTGCATTTGTAAATAAACAGGCAGATGCGCAGGTTTATTATACAAAAAACGGGAATGTTTCTTTTTTTTCCAAAACAGTTCTCGAAAATATTGATGCAGAAAATAACCAGGTGATCAGTGTTTTGAATATCCAAACAGGAGCACTGCAATTCAGTCTTTTGAATAATGCCTTTCATTTTCCCAAGGCAAAGATGGAAATGGATTTTAATGAAGATTATATAGAAAGTGATAAATATCCGAGATCAACTTTTAAGGGAACAATTGCGAATCTCAGCGATATAAATTTTACTAAAGATGGAAGCTATCCTGTGAAAGTAAATGGAGATCTGACAATCCATGGCGTAACAAAAAATATTTCAACTCCCGGAACAATAACAATAAAAGATGGAAACATTTCTGCCACTTCTTCTTTTAAAGTTTTGGTAAGCGATTATAAAATAAAGATTCCTTCAATTGTTTCAAATAAAATAGGAGAAAGTATTGAAGTCAAAGTAGCCTGCAATTATCAAAAAAAATAAACCACTTAATTCTCTTTTTATGCCCATTAAATTTTTATTCCTAACTATTTTATTTTTTACTTTTTCTGAAAATATTTTTTCACAGGATTCAACCGATCTGATGAATCAGTTGGTCAATCAGAGCGAGAAAAATAAAATTCATTATGCTGAAAACACGTTCAAATATACACGTGTTGTTGATGGTCATTCCGTTGAAAATTTGCACAAAAAAGTGTTGGACGTAAGAATATCACATCGCTTTGATCCAATAAACAGTGGCATTTACAACTTCTTTGGATTGGATGTGGCAGTGATGAGATTGGGATTTGATTATGGCATCAGCGATAATTTTATGATTGGTGTTGGGCACAGTGTCTATCAGAAAACTTATGATGGATTTTTTAAATGGAGAATATTAAGACAATCGACTGGCGCGGTAAACATGCCGATCACTTTATCCTTTGTTCCAACAATTGCCATCAATACTTTAAGACAATTTGATTCCGGGAAAACAACTTTCGGTGATCGTGTATCATCCGTTTTTCAATTGCTGATTGCAAGAAAGTTTTCTGAAACTTTTTCATTACAGCTTATGCCAACATTTATTCACGCTGATAATATTTCTTTCGATCATATTAAGCAAAACATAATAGCTATCGGTATTGCAGGTACACAAAAAGTTTCAAAGCGAATGAATGTAAACGTTGAATATTATTATCAATTGCCGGAAGATCAGGCGCCAGGTGCACATAATGTTTTGTCGTTGGGAATTGATCTTGGCACAGGCGGTCATGTTTTCCAATTACATTTTACCAATTCTCTTGGGATGACTGAGAAGTCTTTCATTTCCGAAACTCCCGGGCAGTGGAGTGATGGTGACATCATGTTTGGGTTCAATATTTCAAGAGTTTTTCAATTAGGAGAAAAAAGGAAGAAGTATAAGAATTAGGAATTAAGAATTAGGAATTAATCATTTTATTACGATCGTATCTGCTTTTACAAAAAATAAATTTTTGAATGCAAAAAGTGTCACCCGGGATGGGTAAAAAGAATATCACTTCTTCATACCAGGTAAGTGGTTTGACAG
>DATILZ010000643.1:0-3812 GCA_035475995.1 Hanamia sp.
CCATTTTCTTTTTTTGCAAAAGAAAAAATGAATCCGGCAGTTAATAAAATCAAAATGGTTTTAAACATGTTTTTCTTTGTAAACAACATAGCTTGCTTTTTTTGAATGATTCTTTTATTTAAGGATAATATACTATTAACCCGTTTCATAATAAATTGGAAAAGAAAAATGAATATTTTTTGACTGCTGCATACCCAATTGCCAGCAGGACTAACTTCTCGCTCCTTATCTTCCGTTGTTTCAGCCGTAGATACCCCGTATATCCTTCGAAAGTACTCCCACTCAAAGCCTACTCAAAGCCCACTCAAAGCCTACTCAAAGCCCACTCAAAGCCCACTCAAAGCCTACTCAAAGCCCACTCAAAGCCCACTCAAAGCCCACTCAACTTCACTATAAGCCCGGACTTACTCTGTACTTGGCCCAGACTTGTCTCCGACTTGCCACGTTGCATCCCTTGTAATGATATAAGAAGAATCCTGGTAGCTACCTTCTTAATTTGACCTCCCCAATTCACAATTTGCATCCACCGCTCCCTCCAATACGGTACCCTGTATCTGATAATCTTCAGAAAAAACAGTGAGATTGGCCTTGCATCCAACGTCAATTTTCCCACGATCTGACAAGTTCATTACTTGTGCCGGATAAGTGGAAGCCATACGCAACGCTTCGTCTAAAGGAATATCAGCTTTTTCTACACAATTTTGTACTGCTTTTAAAAGGGTAAGTTTTGAGCCGGATAAAGTACCATCTGGCAGTGTAAAACGATCTTCTTTTTTTACATGAACATAAGCGCCTTCTTTCACTTCTTCTACTGCATCCGTGATGAGAAATAATCTTTCCTGCATGATTTTTTTACTGATTTTTAAAGCATTAAAATCTACATGAATTCCATCAGCAATAATGCTGGCATATACATTTTTAGAAAGATAAACAGCGCCTGGTAAACCGGTATCGCGGTGATGAATCGGCGACATTGCATTAAACAAATGTGTAGTTGTAGTAATACCGTTTTCATAACCTGCTACTGCTTCTGCAAAAGTTGCATTGCTGTGTCCCGCAGAAATTACTACGCCATTATCTTTTAATAAATGAATGATTTCAGGATCACACATTTCAGGAGCAAGCGTCATTATTTTCAAAACTCCGTCAGCAGCTTTTAATAGCTCTTCTACTTCTTTTCTTTCAGGCCGTTTGATGTATTCTTTAATGTGTGCCCCTCGTTTTACCGGATTCAAATAGGGGCCTTCAAAGTGCAAACCCAACACAGCAGGATGAGGATTTTCTTTTACCACTTTTATCGCCTCATGAAAAATCTGCATCGAATTGGTAGCAAGAGTTACATAAAAGCCTGTAGTACCACTACTGAGCAGGCTGTCTGCCATGGATTTTAAAGCGGTTTCCGTGGGTTTGTTTGAAAATAAATAACCACCTCCTCCATATATCTGTAAATCAATAAATCCGGGTGCGATAATTAGTTCTTTACAATCAATAATTTTTGCATTTGCGGGAATCAATTCATTTTCTAATATTCCTTTTATTTTGTCATCTTCTGTTAAAAGTGTTTTTCCCTTAATCTTTTGTGTCCCGGTATAAATTATTGCGTTAGTAAATGCAGTTAACATAATCTGAATTTAAAAATCCAAATTAAGAATAAAAATGCACAAATACGCATTTATTATCCGCACTAAGTTTTTAAATGTGTACATTTCTCCTTAAATCACTTTTAAAAGATGCCTAACTGTCACTCATTTATTCAGCGTATATGCGTTTATTTTTATTAACCATGCAGATTCATGCATGAAAGTTTACCGATTCTTTACCTTTATTCAAAAACATTTGCACTTCTTTTAATTTACCTTTGCCCTTCATTCCTGTTGCAAAAACAGTAAATCTATTCACATGAGCCAGTCACCATTCCAGAAATTTATTAACCCGAAAAATAATGCTGCTATAAAAGAAAAATTTAAGCAGGAAAAAAAGCAGGCGAAGAAGCAAAGAGCAGCGGATATCGAAAAACATTTTGAAGAAAAGCGGGCAGCGCGTACAAGAGGTTTTGAGCAAAAACCTGTTGCAGAAAAGAAATTTGACAAGCGACAGAAATATCCGCAAAAGAAAACAGGAAATGCCGTTAAAAGTCCTTTTACTCCTGCACCATCTAACAAAAATTCTTCATTTGCCGAAATGCCTTTGAATAAGTTTATTGCTCATTGCGGCGTTACTTCAAGAAGAGATGCAGTTCAGTTGATTAAAGAAGGAAAAGTAACGGTGAATAAAAAAGTTATCATTGAGCCTGCATTTAAAGTAAATGAAAAAGATGATGTTTTTTATAATGGTAAAAAATTATTCGTAACAAAAAACCTGGTTTATATTTTATTGAATAAGCCTAAAGATTACATCACCACAACAGACGATCCGCAAAACAGGAAAACAGTTTTGCAACTTACCAAAAACGCAACTGATCAAAGGATATATCCTGTTGGAAGATTGGATAGAAATACTTCAGGTGTTTTACTGCTCACAAACGATGGCGATCTTACTCAAACACTTACTCATCCAAGCTTTAATATTAAAAAAGTGTATGAAGTAAAATTAGATAAACCTTTAACTAAATCTGATTTTGAAAAAATACTAAGCGGAATCAAATTAGAAGACGGGGAAATTTTTGCAGATGCTCTGGCTTATGCCGATTCAAAAGATAAATCTATCATCGGAATAGAATTGCATAGTGGACGAAATAGAATTGTGCGCAGAATATTTGAACATTTGGGTTATGATGTAAAAGGCCTGGACAGAGTGATGTATGCCAATCTTACAAAGAAAAATGTAGAGCGCGGCAAATGGAGATATCTCGGGGAAAAAGAAATCCGCGCGTTGAAATACATGAACAAAGGAAAGAACATCAGCGGTGCCGGAAATAATAAAAAACCTGTAAAGCCCGAATCTCAAAATTAATAAGCTGTGAAAGGATTTTCCATCATTTTTGAAAACGATGATTTTGTCGCGATTAATAAAGAATCGGGAATGCTTACAATTCCCGACAGGCACGATGAAGCGCAGTCATCGTTGTATAAGATTCTAAACCAGAAATATGGTAAAATATTTATTGTTCATCGCCTGGATCGTGACACCAGCGGATTAATTCTTTTTGCAAAAAACGAAGCTACCCATAAATATCTTTCTCAACTATTTGAGCAAAGAAATATTGAGAAGAAATATCTTGGAATTGTACGGGGAAGTATGCCTGAAAAAAACGGCTCTATCAACGAACCAATCGGCGAGCATCCTTTAAAAAAAGGGGTAATGACGATCAGTAAAAAAGGAAAGCCTTCTTTAACAAATTATGAAGTTCTGGAAGATTATGGAATTTATTCTTTGGTACGCTTCGATATTCAAAGCGGCAGAACGCATCAGATTCGGGTACATACAAAATCCATTGGGCATCCTATTATTTGTGACGAACTTTATGGAGATGGAAAACCGGTTTTACTTTCTTCATTCAAAAAAAAATACAAACTCAGTCAGCACGATTTAGAAGAGAGGCCAATAATCAGCAGGCTAGCGCTGCATTCACATAGTTTACACTTCACTGATTTTCATAAAAAAGAATATTTTATCGAAGCGCCTTTGCCAAAAGATATGAAAGCGCTTTTGCAGCAATTGAAGAAGAATAGGGGATAAGATTCAAACTGATTTTTAAATTCATATTTATATAAATATTTTGTAGAAGGTTAAATAGTTACCAAATCTGGTATAACTAAAACAATTAATTACATTTGTAAAACATTTTTGGTGAAAGTTTATTTCAATAATAA
>DATILZ010000644.1:0-5601 GCA_035475995.1 Hanamia sp.
AAAATCTTTATGTAAACAAGCAAACGGGAAAATATACACGGAAAGAATTTCATGAACATCCTGAAAGATATAAATGCGTTTTTTCTGATTATCTTTCTCAAACAGATATTTTATTGAACGGCGTTTACTGGCAACAAAATATTCCACGTTTGTTTGAAATGGAAGATATGAAAAATCACAATTTTCGCATAAAAACAATTGCCGATATTTCTGATGATAAAAACGGATCCGTGCCTAGTAACCTGGGTGATAATACCATGGAAGATCCAATCTATGGGGTGGATAAAATGACGGGAATGCGCACTGCGCCTTATCTTAAAGATTCCATTGATATTATGGCAGTAGGCAATTTGCCCAATGAATTGCCGAGGGATGCTTCAAGATACTTTGGTGAACAATTGATAAAATTCATTCTGGATGATCTTATTTCAGATGGCTCTGAAATTATTAATGATGCCACGATTGTAAAGAATGGAAAACTAACGGGAAATTATGAATATATGAGCTCATATGCAGGAGAAATTAAGCATTGAAAACATAAGTTGTTTCATGATTGTTTCAAGGCTGAAACAACAATTTATCCCAAACGAATAAATAGAATATTGTAATTTGCCTTTTTTATGCTGCAACATTTACACATACATAATTACGCTATTATTGATTCTCTCGAAATCAATTTTTCCAATCATCTGAATATTATAACCGGCGAAACCGGTGCTGGCAAAAGTATTTTGATGGGTGCGCTCAATTTAATTCTGGGCGAAAGAGCCGACTCGTCTGTTTTATTAAATAAAGAAAAAAAATGTTTTATTGAAGGAGTTTTTAAAACCAATTATTCTGCTGTAAAAGATTTTTTGCAAAAAAATGAGTTAGATACAGAAGCTGAAATGCTTATCAGGCGTGAGATTTCCGCTAACGGAAAATCTCGTGCCTTTATCAATGATACTCCTGTTACACTATCACAATTAAAGCAACTGTCTTCGTTGATCGTTGATCTTCATCAGCAATTTGATACGCTCGAACTCAATAGCAACGATTTCCAGCGCGAAGTTATTGATGCGCTGGCCGGCAATGGAAAATTGTTAGAGGAATATCAAATGGTTTTTAAAAAATACCGGATTGTTTTACAGGAATTGGAAAAATTAAAATCAGAGCAAAGTGCTGCCAATAAAGAGTTTGACTATAACCGGTTTTTGTTTGATGAACTTGAATCGGCAAATTTTCAGGAGAATGAGATTGAAAATATTGATGCAGAAATTAAATTAATGAGCCATGCGGAAAATATAAAATCCATTCTTACTGATATTTATTTTCAAATGGAGGAAAGCGAACAGCCCATAGTACAGTTGATAAAATCAATCAATCATAAATTGCAGTCAGTTCAAAATATTTATCCTGAAATAAAATCGATTAATGAAAGATTGCTTTCTGTGCAGATCGAACTTGCTGATATCGCTTCTGAAATTGATACAATTAATGATAAAGTAAATTATGATGAAGAAAAGATCAATGTGCTAAATGAGCGGATGGCATTAGGTTATGGCCTTTTAAAAAAACATAATGCAACCTCTACTGACCAATTAATTCAAATAAAAAAGCATCTCGAAAATGAGCTAAATAAAGTAACCGGCCTTCAGGAGTTGATTGCTGAAAGAGAAAAAATATCGTTGCAATATTTTAACGAGGCTGCAAAACTTGCGAAAAATATTTCACAGAGAAGGCAAAAAGAAATTGCTCCATTTGAAGAAAAGGTGAATAAGCTTTTATCACAGGTTGGGATGCCAAATGCAAAGCTTAAAGTGGAATTAAAAGAAGCAGAAGCTTTAAATTCTTTTGGAAATAATACGTTTGAATTTTTATTTAATGCAAATTTGTCATCTGCAAACAAACAGTTTGAACCTCTGCGCAAAGTAGCCAGCGGCGGTGAATTGAGCCGTTTGATGTTGAGCATAAAATCATTGGTTGCTAAAAGCGTGCAATTACCAACTTTGATTTTTGATGAAATAGATTCAGGCATCAGTGGCGAAGCGGCAAGGCAGGTTGGCATCATTATCAAAGAACTTTCATCAGCGCATCAGATCATTTCGATTACACATCAGCCGCAGATAGCAGCAAAAGCAAACACACACTTTTTTGTATATAAAGAAATTAAAAACGATAAAATTATTACAGCAATAAAAGTATTAAACCCGGATGAAAGGATCACTGCAATCGCAACGATGCTGAGTGGCAAAAAGCCTACTGCTGCTGCCTTTGAGAATGCAAGAGAAATGATTGGTAACTAACTGATGCTGATTGATTTAAAGAGCAAGAAGAAAATATTCAATAATCAATAATCAATGTTCAATTTTCAAGTAAGGAGACAGTACCAGTGTTTCATTTTATGAATTACTAACGAAATACTCAATAAGCAACGAGTTAAAAGAAACGAGGGTTTGTTTGAAAGTAATTACCAAATCAAATATGATTAAGCCTGTCAAAAGGTTGGATAATATAAAGTCTGAAAATGAACAATTAGTTTCTATTGTTGGTAAAAGCATTGAAACAGCAAAGAAAGATGTGAATAATGAAAAGAAGATTTAAGTTTGAAATGGTGCTTTTACTTGGACATTGCGTATCGAACATTGATTATTGAACATTAATTCTTTGGAGCAGTTGATATTAGTAAATAGAACCAAAAAAATACAGTCTTTTAAAAAGTTAATTAATTACTTTGTAAAAAAAACTCTATGTCGTACAATTTATTGAAAGGAAAAAAAGGAATTATTTTCGGAGCACTGGATGAAAAATCGATTGCATGGAAAACTGCTTTGCAATGCCATGAAGAAGGCGCAGAAATTTTATTAACCAATGCGCCAATTGCCATGCGCATGGGAGAAATCAATAAACTGGCAGAAAAAATAAATGCGCCCATTGTTCCGTGTGATGTAACCAGCAACGACGACATGATGAATTTAATTACCAAAGCGAAAGAACATTTTGGTGGCAGCTTCGATTTTATTTTACATTCTGTAGGCATGAGCATGAACATGAGAAAAGGAAAGCCTTACACTGAAATTGATTATAGTTTTAATCAAAAAACTTTGGATATTTCCGCTACAAGTTTGCACCGCTTGCTGGCAGTTTGTTATAAAGAAAATGCATTAAAGGAATGGGGAAGCGTAGTTGCATTAACGTATATCGCAGCCCAACGAGTGTTTCCCGATTATAGTGAAATGGCAGATGCAAAAGCGTTACTGGAAAGTATTGCCAGGAGTTTTGGCTATCATTATGCATTGAAAAATAGAGTTAGGGTAAATACAGTTTCCCAATCACCTACCCGAACTACGGCAGGCAGTGGTGTAAAAGGGTTTGAAGGATTTATAACTTACGCAGAAAAAATGAGCCCGTTAGGAAATGCAACCGGCGAAGATTGTGCAAATTATATTGTTACTCTTTTCAGTGATCTCACTAAATATGTAACCATGCAAAACCTGTTTCATGATGGTGGATTTTCATCAACCGGCGTTACGCATGAGGTTATAGAGCAAATGGAAAAGTGATTAATGAATTAGTTGAATTATTATTGTGCATTTCAAAATTGACACAAATAAAAAAACCGCTTATTTTTGAGCGGTTTTTTATAATTTTTTTAAATCTGTGTTCTTAATGGTCTGGCCTGCGCTAACGATCGGCTTTCGACGTTGAACCTTTAACTATCAACCTTCAATTTAATACTCATCTTCATTGAAAAAGAAATCTTCCTGGCTCGGATAATCCGGCCAGATGTCTTCTAAACTCTCATAAATATCCGCGCCTTCGTCTTCAAGTTCCTGTAAATTTTCGACAACCTCAATAGGCGCGCCACTACGGATAGCATAGTCAATGAGTTCATCTTTAGTAGCGGGCCACGGCGCTTCTTCAAGATGTGAGGCAAGTTCTAATGTCCAAAACATATAATTTTCTGTTTATTTTTTTTTATAAAATTAAAAAATAGGTTTCTAATTTTCCGCAAATGTAAAAGTTATATTTAGAAAAGCAAATATTGTTTTTTACAACGCAAATTTCGAAATGATGACGGCTTTTTATCCATTATATTGTGCAACTTTATTTATTTTTTTAATTTTTTTGATTTCATTTTTACTTTATATTTAACCATGTTAAAAGCAACGGGTATTTATAAAAATTATGGCCCTTTACCGGTTTTAAAGGGCGTGGATATTGAGATTTCTAAAGGTGAAATTGTGAGCATCGCGGGTTCTTCAGGGGCTGGGAAAAGTACTTTATTACACATCCTGGGCACACTGGATAAGGCAGATAAAGGGCAAATATTTATTGATAATGTAAATGTGAGCCAGTTAAAAGGAAAGAAACTGGCATCTTTCAGAAACCACCATATCGGCTTTGTTTTTCAGTTTCATCATTTGCTTCCAGAGTTTTCTGCCTTGGAAAATATCTGTATTCCGGCATGGATAGCAGGAAAAAAAAATAAAGATGTGGAGAAAAGAGCAGAGGAATTATTGGAATTATTAAATCTTAAAGATCGTGGAGAACATAAGCCTGGAGAGCTTTCCGGAGGAGAGCAACAGCGTGTTGCGGTGGCAAGGGCGCTTATAAATAATCCTTCAATTGTAATGGCGGATGAACCTACAGGCAACCTTGATTCAGCACATGCAAAAGAATTACATAATTTATTTATTGATCTTCGCAAACGCTTTCGGCAAACATTTTTGATCGTCACTCATAATGAAGAACTTGCAAAACTCAGTGACCGGCTTTTGCATATGAAAGATGGCAAAATAATTGGTTAGAAGGCAGAAAGCAGTATTAAGTTTTGAGCCATAAGCCTTGAGCCTTCAGCCTTACTTTGAGCAACAACCTTTGAACCTTCAACTTTTACTCCATGATAAAAAAAGCACTTCTCACCGTATTCTTACTGATTTGTTCCAATACATTTATGACCCTGGCCTGGTATGGACATTTGAAACTAAAGCAAATGAATAAGCTGGTAGGGGTGAGCCTTTTTTTGGTGATTCTGATGAGTTGGGGCGTTGCTTTTTTTGAATATATGTTCCAGGTGCCGGCCAACCGGATTGGTTTTTCTGAAGATGGCGGCCCATTTTCTTTATGGCAACTAAAGATTATCCAGGAAGTGATCACCCTTTCAATATTTACCGCCTTTATGCTTTTTTTCTTTAAGGACCAGCCGCTTCGTTGGAATCATTTGGTTGGTTTTGCATTACTGATTGCAGCAGTGTTTTTTCTTTTTAAAAAATAATGTTACCCGAATTTAAAATCCGCCTTTTTTCTTTATTTGCTGCAAACTCCATTAAAATTTTCAATAAAAGATCACCGCCGTTATTTCCGTGCTGAAATCAATCGATTGTTCTGTTTTCGGTTCTATTTTGCCTTTAGCTTTTTTAGATTTTACTTTGCCTGTTAAAAGATAAAATGATCAAAGAAAAAATATTAGTGATCGGCGCTTGCGGCCAGATAGGAGTGGAGCTTACATTAGAACTTCGCAAAATTTATGGCGGCGCAAACGTTGTTGCGTCGGACTTGCGTGCAGAAAATGAATTATTAAAAGGTACCGGCCCTTATGTAAGTCTTGATGTGATGAAC
>DATILZ010000645.1:0-4126 GCA_035475995.1 Hanamia sp.
ATCGGAAAGGGTGGTGGAGAAGTAGATCGCATCAAAGAAGAATTGAAAAAACTGACCGGTAAAGAAGATGTTCAAATAAACATTCTTGAAATACGCCGTCCGGAGTTAGACGCAGCAATTGTCGCGGACACCATTGCAAAGCAAATTGAAAACCGTATCAACTATAAAAGAGCGATTAAAATGTCTATCGCTTCTGCCTTAAGGATGGGTGCAGAAGGAATCAAAGTGAGAGTGGGAGGTCGTTTGGGCGGTGCAGAAATTGCACGTAGCGAAGAAATAAAACAAGGTCGTACCCCATTGCACACTTTGCGTATGGATATTGATTACGCCAGCCTTTTTGCTCAAACAGTTTATGGAAAAATCGGAATAAAAGTATGGATTTGTAAAGGTGAAGTTTTGGCAAAAAGAGATTTGAATCCAAACATTATCGCCGGCGGTGGAAAGGGCGAACATGAACCACATGGCGGAGAAAGAAGAGGCGGATTTGCTGACAGAAGGGGTGGTGATCGTGGCGATAGAAGAGGCGGCGGTGGCGATAGAAGAGGTGGTGGAAGAAGATAAGACTGGCAACCGGTGAACGGCATCAGGAATCAGAAGGTAGATTTTTAAAAAATATTTAGAAAAGTTTAATTGCAGTAGCAGTAAACAAACAAATAAACGAAAATTATGTTACAGCCAAAAAGATCGAAGCATAGAAAAATGCAGAAAGGCCGTATGAAGGGCGATACAAAACGCGGAGACACCATTGCTTTTGGAAGCTTTGGATTAAAAGCGCTGGATTCTGTATGGTTAACCAACAAGCAGATTGAATCAGCCAGGCAGGCATTAACCCGCCACATGAAACGTGAAGGAAATGTTTGGATCAGAATTTTCCCGGATAAGCCAATTACCAAAAAACCAGCGGAAGTGAGGATGGGTAAAGGTAAAGGTAATCCCGAGGGATGGGCCGCGGTGGTTCAGCCGGGAAGGATCATTTTTGAAGCAGATGGTGTGCCGATGCAGGTAGCAAAGGAAGCTTTTGAACTGGCAGCTCAAAAATTGCCTATTCAGACGAAATTTGTAGTAAGCAGGGATTATGTAGCATAATTAGCCAATCTTCTGATTAGCTATATGCTGATGCGGATTATTGAATTATTGAATTATCAAATTATTAAAATGTCAAACAGAAACGATTTCGTAAACAGCCTGAAAACCATGAGTGAGCAGGACCTCAAAGCAAGGATTGTCGAGGATGAATTACGGATTAAAAAATTAAAATTTGCTCATGCGGTTTCTCCGTTGGAAAACCCGATGACTATACGCGACGTAAGAAAAGACCTTGCGCGCACTAAAACAGAATTAAGAAAAAAACAACTAGTGAGCTAATTAGCGATATGCTGATGTGCTGATTAAAAAATCAACAAAATGTCCGAAAGAAATTTAAGAAAAGTAAGGACTGGCGTAGTTTCCAGTAACAAAATGGATAAAACGATTACCGTGAAAGTAGAAAGGAAAGTAAAACATCCGCTCTATGGAAAATTCGTGAAAAAGACTACCGGTTTTCATGCTCATGATGAAAAGAACGAATGCAGCATTGGCGATTTGGTTAAGATAATGGAAACAAAACCATTAAGCAAAACAAAACGCTGGAGATTGATTGAGGTGATTGAGAAAGTTAAATAAGATTTTAAATTAAATAATTGTTTTAAATGCCAAAGGATTGAATGCCTTAGGCTCAAAGCTAAAAAAATGATACAGCAAGAAAGCAGGCTAAATGTAGCAGATAACAGTGGAGCTAAAGAAGTGTTGTGTATCCGCGTATTGGGAAATTCCGGCCAGGATTATGCGCATGTTGGCGATAAGATTGTAGTAACGGTTAAAGATGCCATTCCTGCAGGAGGAATAAAAAAAGGAACAGTGAGCAAGGCCGTTATTGTTCGTACAAAAAACAAACTCCGTAGAAAAGACGGTTCTTACATCCGTTTTGACGACAATGCTGTAGTGCTTTTAAATGCGGCAGACGAACCAAGAGGAACGAGGATTTTTGGGCCGGTTGCCCGTGAATTGCGCGACAAGGGTTACATGAAAATCATTTCCCTTGCACCCGAAGTATTGTAATATAAATTGTATCTTTGCACCCCTTTAAAAAAAAGGGTATTTAATAAGTAATTAATCAAGACAATATTTGTCAAAAATGAAGACAAGATTTAAACCGAAGTTCAACATAAAAAAAGGCGATTCAGTGGTAGTGATTACCGGTGATGATAAAGACCTGAAGAAACACCGTAAAGTGCTGGAAGTGCTTCCTGAAGAGAAACGCGTATTGGTAGAAGGGGTAAATATCGTTACCAAACACACCAAACCTTCCGCTCAGAATACCAAGGGCGGAATCATGAAAGTAGAAGCGCCAATCGCCATTTCAAATGTAATGCTTTGGGATGCAAAATCGCATTCCCATTCTAAAATCAGCAGGTCAAAAGAGGATGGAAAATTAATCAGAACAGCAAAAAAATCAGGGGAGGTAATTAAATAATGGCTACCGAAAAATATACTCCAAGACTGGAAGAAAAGTACAAGAAGGAAGTAATTCCGGCTTTAATGAAAAAGTTTGCATACAAAACGATTATGCAGGCTCCGAAGCTTACAAAAATATGTATCAACCGCGGTGTGAATGGCGCTGTAGCTGATAAGAAATTGATAGATGTTGCTATTGACGAACTGACAACTATTACTGGTCAGAAAGCAGTTGCTACAATGTCTAAAAAAGATATTTCCAATTTTAAGTTGCGTAAAAACATGCCAATTGGGGCGAAAGTTACTTTACGCGCTGTAAATATGTATGAATTTTTAGATCGCCTGGTTTCTGTATCACTTCCACGTGTTCGTGATTTCAAAGGCATCAATGATAAGTCTTTTGATGGCCGTGGAAATTATACTATAGGAATTACAGAACAAATCATTTTCCCTGAAATTGATATTGACAAGGTAAATAAAATTACCGGTCTTGATATCACTTTTGTAACAACAGCAAATACCAATGAAGAAGCATTTGAATTGTTGAAAGAATTGGGAATGCCTTTTAAAAATATTAAAAAATAACCAGTAGTAAGTAGAAAGAAGCAAGTAGCAAGATGAATGCCATTTTCTGCGGCTTGATACTCAAATCCTGATACTAAAAAATTAAAAACATGGCTAAAGAGTCAATAAAAGCAAGGCAAAGGAAACGCGTTAAGATGGTAGAAAAATATGCCGAAAAAAGAAAGGCATTAAAAGATGCCGGGGATTACAGAGGATTGGATCTTCTGCCAAAAAACGCCTCTCCTGTACGTCTTAAAAACCGTTGCCAGCTTACCGGCCGTCCAAGAGGTTATATGCGCCATTTTGGACTTTCAAGAAATATGTTTCGCGACATGGCGCTTGAAGGAAAGATTCCGGGAGTAAAAAAGGCAAGCTGGTAGCCATGCTAAAGGCTGAAGGCGCAAAGCTGAAGGCAGAAAGCTGGATATCGCATTGTAATTAAACAAAAAATTAAAAGAAAAAATAAACAATGGTTACTGATCCTATTGCAGATTATTTAACAAGAATTCGTAACGCTCAAATGGCGAATCACCGAATCGTAGAGATTCCTGCAAGTAATTTAAAAAAGCGTATTACTGAAATATTATACACTGAGGGGTATATTTTGAAATATAAGTTTGAAGACGATTCCAAACAAGGCGTTATCAAGATAGCTCTTAAATATGATCCACAATCTAAAGTTCCGGCAATTGAAACACTTGAAAGAGTGAGCCGCCCCGGATTGCGTACTTATTCAAGACCCGAGGGTTTTAAAAGAGTAAAAAACGGATTAGGAATCTCTATTATTTCCACTTCCAAAGGCGTATTGACCGATAAGCAGGCGAAAGCCCAGAACGTGGGTGGAGAAGTATTGTGTAATATTTATTAATATGGATTCTGTTGTTGGAATAATCATCACTTTTTTGGTATTATTCTTTGCAATAAGATACATTTTAAGAAGTTCGAACAAAAAATTATAAATAGTTTGGTTGATAATTAAGCCTTAGTCGTGGCTGAACACTACCAGAATCAAAATTTAAAATAATAAACCGGCTATGTCAAGAATTGGAAAAAATCCTGTAACAATTAC
>DATILZ010000646.1:0-1880 GCA_035475995.1 Hanamia sp.
TTGTTCATAAGTATGTAATGCATTCAGGTAATTGTTCAGCGCTTTTCGATAATCGGATAGATATAGATAAACCACACCAATGCTGTTGAGCGTTATCGCCATTCCTGTTTTATTATCGATACTTTTTAGAATTTCAAATGCCTGTTCCTGGTACTCCAATGCCTTGGAATAATCCGATAAATTGAAATAACTCATACCCATATTATGTATCGTGCTTGCAATACCTTTTTTATCATTTAGTTGCTGTCTGATGCCAAGGCTTTTATTGAAAAAAAGCAATGCTACCGTATCATTTCCCTGTGCCGTATAATTTACTCCCGCATAATTATAAGCGGTTGCCAATCGTTTTTTGTCCCTTAATTTTTCCGAAAGCAGAATGGCTTCATTTGCAAATTCAATTCCTTTGCTTGGTTCGGTGTCTTTATAATAAAATGCAAGGTCAATAAGTGCATCAAGCTTAATCGTATCAGGTTCTGGATGTGTTTTTATTTTATTTTGAAGGGAATCTATAACTGTTTGCTGGGCAGAGCCTGCATCTGTCATGCAAATAAAAATGAGGAAAAAAGCGATAGTTCTCATTTCCTGGAGTTGTTTTCAGGATACAATTTAAGAAAAATTAAAATTCTTTTTATTAATCTTATTTTATGCAGTTATTTTTCAAAAAATAACAATTCGGGTTATTTATTCTTTTACTGCAACATGTTGTTCCCTTCCACGTTTTTAGTTTTTTGCACTAAATCTTCTTGTTTATCTGCAAATAATAAATGAAAGCCTGCAAATAATAAATGTCGCTTGTCTTCTGCCTCTTCACACAATTAAATTAGCATTGGGTTCAGCAATATTCCTATTAAGCAATCATTAAAAAAGATAAACATGAATAACAGTTCGGTTCCGGGCAATGCCGGAAATACAAGCGACAATGCATCAGAAGTATTAAACACTCTGGCAAAAAAGCGCTCTATTATTCCCCTGGCATTTGCAGTAATTATCATTTTCTTTTTTTTCAGTTTTGTGGATTTTAAATGCAATAGTGTAAAAGTGGCGTCACTCACGGGGATGAATATGGTTACGGGAACGCATATTAAAACGGCTGCTGATAATTTTTCCAGCGACAATTATTTTAATTCCCTGGATAATAACCGCGCTCCTGTTGAAAATAAAGGAGATAAAGTAGAACCAAATCTGTGGGCTATTGTTGCTTTGCTTTCAGCCGTAGGTGGCTTTGCTGCATATTATAAAAAAATAAAAAAAGAATCGCTGGCCGGAACTGCTGCAGGAGCAATCGGAATTATTTCTTTGTTGATTCTTCGCTCTGCGATCAAAAATAAAATCAGTGACCAAAGTGGCGGCATGGTTCCCATTGAAATTGATTTTCTCTTTGGTTATTGGGCATCATTACTTGCTTTTTTTATGGCGGGTGGATTGAGCTATCTGCGATTAAAGCAGGAAAAACTAATAGAATCACCGGCAGATATATCGCCTGTTTCAAAACCTGTTACGCCACTGCATGTAAATATTATTACCCAGGATAAACAAACTGATGCCTGATTAAAATGATCTTATTTTTTTTACTAATAAAAAACATACATATGAAAAAGCTGATTTTTATTTTATGCGCATCTGTAGCTACATCTGCTTTGCACGCACAAACATTTATAAAAGGTACCAATGTGGTAAGTGCAGGAGTTGGTCTTGGGAGTTCGCTGGGAAATTATTCGCGAAGTTCACAAACACCGGCGCTTAGTTTAAGTTATGAAAAAGGTATTTGGGATATCGGTGGGCCTGGTGTAATAAGCCTTGGCGCATATGCAGGAAGAAAAAGCTATAAATATTCAGGCGCCGGTTATGTAGAAAAATGGGGTTACACCATCATCGGCGTA
>DATILZ010000647.1:0-1505 GCA_035475995.1 Hanamia sp.
AATTCTCATTCTAAGTGATGAATTTTTCTTTAGGAAAGATATGAGAAATAAACAAAGCGGTTAACCTAATATTCTGCTAGAGAAAGAACATTCTCATCTGGATCTTTAAACCATGCAACTTTTGAACCATTTGGAGAAGTCCAGATACCTAAATCATCTTGTTCAAGAAAATTATATTTCTCACAAAAAATATTTTTATCATTTAATGATTTTATCACTGATGCAATGTCTGTAACATTCCAACCCAATATGGTAAATGGTTGTGGTTTTAATTCCTGAACTATTGAAACTCTTAATAAAGTTCCATTAGCATCAAACTCTAAAGCGTAATCATCCTCTGATAATAAATTTAATCCTAAGGTGTCTTTATAAAAGGATTTTGCTGCTTCGGGATTTGCTGTAGGTACAAAAGCTTTCAATTTTTTATCAGCAAGCATTTTTATACGGTTTGAAATGAAGTGAAAATAGCAGCATTGAGTTCGCTACCACCTCAAAAATAATAAAGAATAAACTGATTTGAAAAAGTTGATTTTTAAAAATAGAAAATGAAAAGAAATAAAAAAACTGAAATAATTGGAACTTTTACTGCTTATACCTCAAATTAAATTCTCCGTCTGTCAATGCAATTTTATCATAAATGTTAGTGCCGGTATTCAATTTAAAAACAGTGCCTGAGAAAGTTCCTTTGATATAATTGGAGCCGATGTTGGATACAGTAAGTTTCGCATTAGCCACCAGGTTTTTATAATCTGGCAAAAAGGAACTAAAATTTCCGGCATCATCGGAAAATAATCCCATAGAAATATAAGATTGCTGTTGAGAATTGTAATAAGTCAGAATTATTTGCGGAATTGCCGCAGTTCCTGAGTTTACTTTTACCGGATCCTGATAGACAGCTCCGGGAGCCAGAGGATCCTTATTTGTTATTGCAATATCAATCTGATCCTGGTCTATTTTAGAAGAATCTTTTAAAGCTAAAATGCCGGTTACATATACTTTATCGATGCTGTTGTAAGCGCTCTGGCATATTGGAACACTTTTAAATTCTGTTTGTATTCCGTTTAGCTTAAAGCGCATATAATATACAGCGTTGTTATTTCCCGGATTCGCATTTCCATTATCTTTTTTGCAACTGTTTAATGTTAAAATAATAATTGAAAAAACAACAAGAGAAGACAAAATGTTTTTCATAATCGTAAATTTTAATTTTTAAAATTTATATGCCACCCCTAAAGTGAGATAGGAAACGCCATAACCCAATTCGGCAAAAGCGGCAATATTAGAAGAGAAAAAATAGCGGCCGCCGGCATATAAGGTAAACCCGGTACCACTTCCATAGTTTCCGCCGCCGTTGACATTATTCCCGCTATTGTCTTTGAATGAATAATTGAGAATGTTGTACGAAAGCATTACGCCCCCATATACGTCAAACTTATCAGAGTTGATTCCATTGTAATGATAAGCGCTTCTTACGCCGATGATAGTGTAACCCCATTTTTCTACAT
>DATILZ010000648.1:0-2476 GCA_035475995.1 Hanamia sp.
GCGAATAAAAAAAATACGAAAGTTGCGGTGCCTTAGTAAACCTTAGTAACCGCAATACCCCTACTTCTCTCAACTTATTAGCTTATTATTTCCCATTTTCAAATAGAAAAATAATTAAAAAATTAGCGGCGATAATTCTTAACTCATAATTCTTATTTCTTCATTCTTCTAAATAATTCAAATCTTTATTAAAACTTTCTTTCAATTGGGTGATTGCAAAAATTGCAATCCCGGATAAAAGGAAGATCATAATATATCCGGCGGTAACAATATTAAAACGGTGTACAAAAAACTCAAACAAAAAAGTACTTGGTATCAAAGCGCCTCTTACAAAGTTTGGGGCAGTTGTAGTGACTGTAGCGCGAAGATTTGTTCCAAATTGCTCGGAAGAAATCGTAACAAATGTAGCCCAGTAGCCAACAGCCAATCCCATAAAAAAAGCCAGCCAATGAAATTTTTGCTGTGTAATTCCCGTGCTGGATAAATACCATACTGAACTAATAATAATCAATATCTGGAAAATAAAAACCGCCAGCTTTCTTGATTTGGTCATTTGCGCGAGCAAACCTGCAAAAAGATCGCCAAGTGAAATACCAATATAAGTAAACATAATTCCTACACCGGCGCTCAGGGTTTCCGGTGCGCCGAGTGCTTTACCAAATTCGGGCGCCTGCGTTACAAAAATCCCAACCACAAACCATATCGGAAGCCCGATAAGCAAACAATATAAATAACGCAAAAATCTTTCACGGTTAGAAAACAACATGCTGAATTTTCCTTTTACAATTTTTTTATCAGCCACATTTTTATACAATCCCGATTCAAAAGTTCCGATACGAAGCGCAAGCAAAAAAATGCCAATGCCGCCACCTACGAGATAAGCATTACGCCATTCAAAATGCTTGGCTACATAGAAAGCAGCAATAGCTCCAAGAACGCCAACCACCGCCACCATCATCGTTCCATAACCGCGTTTGTTTTTGTTCATGCTTTCACTTACCAGGGTAATTCCCGCTCCAAGTTCTCCCGCAAGACCTACCCCCGCAAGAAAACGGACAATCGCATAGCTGTTGATATTTGTCACATAAGCATTTGCCATATTGGCAAAAGAATAAAGAAGAATAGAACCAAAAAGGACTTTGATGCGGCCAAATTTATCGCCAATAATTCCCCAGATCAAACCGCCAAGTAAGAGGCCACCCATCTGCATATTCAACACATATTCACCGCCAGTTCGCATTTCGGCTTCGGGAATACCAATGTCGTGAAAACTTTGAATTCTTACAATCGAAAAAATAACGAGATCATAGATATCTACAAAATAACCAAGCGATGCAACGATTACAATGAAGATTACATTTTTGTGAGAGCCGGAAGCAGTGTTCATCTGAATATTTTTGAAAAAATAAAACTAAATATTTATCCTGAAATAATTTTTACTGAAAGGAAAGAGCTTAAAGATTTATTTGCATTCATGCGGATGGAAATTTCTGTTCTCATCCAGCTTTGTTTCTCAGGCCGTTTTTACGCGGAGTATTTTTTTATTTTTTTAGGGAAATGATCAGTATTTCTTCACGCTTCCTTTTCGGAACGCTTTAGTTAGCCTGAAAGCACAAACAGGAAAGATTCAACCATTTCATTTTCAAATCAAAAAGTGGGAAGGATCAGTCAGTGCGTCCTTTAGAAAACAAAAATCGTTGCTATTTGTTTCTTTGCTCCCATGGTTCGTGTCTCACGAACCACATTTTTCTTTTACCAATCGGTTCCTGAATACAAGAACTGTGGCGGAACTTTTTGTTATAATTCTTACATCGCTTCACCATTGAATAAAAGTTACTTCAACAAAAAATCATTCTACCTTAACTGAAACGTTTAATTTTACACTTCAAAAAATTAAATGGAAGGATTTTCTTTGAAGATAAATTATGAAAGAGCAATTTTTAAAAGACATCTATTTAAAACAACAGCAAAAAGAACAGGTTCCTTCTAACGAAGTCATTGCAGATTGGGCATTGAGACTTATCTGTGTTTTATACCCCGAATTGTCCAAATGCAGCTATCCAACTATAACAGAGATTGATGATGAATTGAAGAGACTGGAAACGGAACTGGTTCGAATACTTAATGCCACAAAAGCGTGTACTGAATGCAATCATGAAAAATTAACCGCTGATTTTTTCAGAGATTTACCAGAATTGTACCGTATGCTTAACACAGATATTCTGGCGATTGAGCGGGGCGATCCGGCTGCAAGAAGTGAATTTGAAGTAATTCGTGCTTATCCCGGATTTTATGCACTTTGCTTTTATCGCATCGCACACAAACTTTACCTCCAGAATGTACCTCTTTTACCACGCATTCTGACAGAATTTGCACACAGCAAAACCGGTATTGATATTCATCCTGCTGCCGAAATCGGTGAATACTTTATGATTGATCACGGCACGGGCATTGTTATTGGTGAAACCTCTGTTAT
>DATILZ010000649.1:0-13379 GCA_035475995.1 Hanamia sp.
TAAAATATTTTTTCTTCCATATTTATCTGATAAATGCCCCGCTGGGTAAGAGATAGCAGCAGCCAATAAATTGAAAACTGCATAAATAAGAATGGTATCTTCAAATGAAACGCCGAGGTCTTTTGTCTGTAGAATCAGGAATGCGTTACTTGAATTTCCAATTCCAAACAAAGCTGTGGCCAGGAGATATTTTCTATACTTTGAAGGAAATTGTTTCAGGCCTACGTCAATTTTTATTTTTGATTTTACGTCAATCTTTTTTTCTTTTACCAATAAGATCATTATCACAGATAAAATGCCGGGAATAATTGCGAGATAAAAAACTGAACGGATATTAAATTGCCACATAAAAAGAAGCGCGACAGCAATGAGCGGCCCGATAAAAGCGCCAAGGTTATCCCCTACTCCTTCCAGTCCAAATGCTTTTCCACGGTTTTTTTCATCTGCTGAAGCAGCAATTAATGCATCACGCGGGGCAGATCGTGTTCCTGCTCCAAACCGGTCAAGAAAACGTGCGCCAAAAACCAAAGGCCATGCCATAGCCAATCCCATTAAAGGTTTTGAGATTGCAGAAAGTACATAACCAAACACGGCAATCCCTTTTCGTTTCTGCCATTTATCTGACAAGCTGCCTGAAAAGCCCTGCACTATATTTTGGGTGGTTCCGGCTACTCCTTCAATAAGCCCGACAATGCTGCCGCTTACTTTTAAAGTTTGGGTCAAAAAAATGGGAAGGATCGGATAAAGCATTTCAGAAGAAATATCTGAAAAGAGACTGGTCAATGCCAACAAAAAGGTATTTTTTGTCAGCCCTGAAAAAAAGCCTTTTTTCTTTGCCGGTTCCATATTTTTATTTTGCAAAAATTGAAAATCTCTTTAGCCTGCTTTTGATTTCTGTTGAATCAGATAATCAACTGATTTTTTTCCACCACCATTAATTATTAAATAAATCAGCAACAGCGTCATTGCAAAATCTGTGCGATAATCATGTGCCATAAACCAAAAACCCTTTTCTATTAATTCAGGATATTTTGTAGTGATAAACGCAACAATCATGATGATCAGAGGCGGAATAGCAGCAAGCCTTGTAAATAATCCAATCAATATTAAAATTCCGCAGACGATTTCAAATGTACCTGTAAAATAAGCCCAGAATGCAGCATGATTAAACCCGATTTTTTCAAATCTGTCAGTGCCCAGGGTCGCAGGAAATAAATATTTTTGCAGTCCTTCGGACAAGAAAATTAATCCTACAGCAAGGCGGCACAAAAGTGCAGGAACGTTACCGGTTTTATTAAGAGGTGCCATTCGGCTGAAATAATATTATAAATGTAAGCTAAAGTTTTATGAAGTTACTATCATTCTTATTATTAAGCAGACCGGGAAGTCTTTGGATGGGTGAAAAGACGGTGCAAAACAAATTTATTATTAAGCAGACAAACAAATAAGGAATGCTCCTGCTTTTTTTAATAAAAAAGCAGTGTAATTCATTTATTCTTAAATTAACCCCTTTTCCTTTATCAAATAGGCAATAAATTTGCCGTCTTTTGTTTCCCTAAGAAAAAATAAATGGCCGGATTATTTATTAGAAAATTTTTAAAGAAAGCTTTTGATAATATCAGTAATGAAAAACTGAAACATAATATTCTGCAGGCTATTCCCTTTTGGATTGCTTCATTAATAGCCGGTTTGATAGCAGTTTCTTATTCTCGGGCATTTGCTTTTTTAGAAAATCAAACCTTTTTTGTAATTCATAATTATGATTGGGCAATTTTCATTTTAACGCCGGTTTGTTTCCTGCTGGCCTGGTGGCTGGTGGTAAAATATGCCCCTTATGCGCGGACCAGCGGAATTCCACAAGTGATGGCTGCTGTTGAACTGGCCACCACGAAATACGATAAAAAAATAAAAAAAATATTAAGCCTGAAAATATTTTTTGTAAAAGTAACTTCAGGACTATTAATGATTTTAGGAGGCGGCGCAGTCGGAAAAGAAGGACCAACCATTCAAATGTCGGGGATTATTTTTAGGAAAATAAATGAATGGCTTCCGAAATGGTGGCCACCTATTTCCAAAAGAAATATGATTACGGCAGGCGCTGCCGCAGGGCTTGCCGCTGCTTTTAATACGCCTCTTGGAGGAGTGGTTTTTGCCATTGAAGAACTTACCAAAACTCATTTAAGCCAGTTTAAAACAGCACTTTTTACGGCTGTAATTATTGCAGGACTGACGGCACAGGGAATTCTTGGACCGTACTTGTATTTAGGATTCCCAGATGTGAGCAATATTAAAAATTCGATCATTTTCGCTTTGCTGCTTGTTGCTATTATTTCCGGTTTACTGGGAAGCGTTATGTCAAAAATTATTTTAAATCTTTTTCGCTGGAAAAAATGTTTCAAATTCCGTTATCAACACTTGATCTATGTTTTCAGTTGCGCAATATTAACGGCGCTTATTGCCTTTTTTCTTGATCCACAAATGCTTGGATCGGGCAGAAGAATTATGATGGAAACTTTATTTTCATCCGATAAATATGTGCATTGGTATACTGCTATATTTAGAATTTTGGGACCGATATTAAGTTTTAGCACTGGCGCTTCTGCCGGAATTTTTGCTCCATCTATTGGTGCCGGCGCTGCTGTCGGCTCCTTTTTATCAGGAATATTGCATGAATCTGCATCAAACGCTAATTTGCTTATCTTATGCGGAATGGTTGGCTTTTTGACTGGCGTAACCAGAACTCCCTTCACTTCTGCAATTCTAGTTTTGGAAATGACTGACCGGCATAGCGTCATTTTTTATCTGTTAATTGCAGGAATGATTGCCGGCCTTGCTTCATTACTGATTGACAAACATTCGCTCTATGATCATTTAAAAGTGCAGACCCTTCATGATTTGACCCATGAGGAAAATAATACTCCTTAATTATGATGACGGCTAAAACAAGAATCTTTCCTTTTTGTTCCTTTACTGATTTTTAAATAATCGACAACAATTTAGCGGAATGATTTTCTTATATTTTTTCCAAAATAAATGCTTACTTTTGCAGCCCTTTTAGAATTTTATGTTTTGACTGAAGTGGATTTTCTCTAAAAACATATTGCCCACATGGCTCCATAAGTTCCCGTCTGTTCGGGACGCCGGCGAGGGTGTAAAAGTAAAATATTATAATAATGCCAAAGGTTAAAACCAACTCCAGCGCCAAGAAGCGCTTCAAAGTAACCGGTACCGGTGAAATCACTTTCCAGAAAGCTTACAAACGTCACATTCTTACAAAAAAAACAACCAAACGCAAACGCGCTTTGCGCAAGAAAGGTTGCGTAAGTGATGCTAACAGGCCATTTGTAATGAGATTACTTCGTATGAAATAATTCCAAAACGCAGAAGGCAGAAGGCAGAAGCAGAAGGCAAAATGAAATCAAATTAAAAATTTAAAAAAATATTAAAATATGCCACGTTCATCAAATGCAGTAGCATCAAGGGCAAGAAGGAAAAGAGTTCTAAAAGCCGCTAAAGGTTATTACGGAAAAAGAAAGAATGTTTATACCGTTGCAAAGAATGTAATGGAAAAAGGGTTGACATATAGTTATGTTGGCCGCAAACTAAAAAAACGTGAATACCGCGCTCTTTGGATTGCACGTATCAACGCAGCTGTGAGAGAAGAAGGAATGACTTACAGCCAGTTTATTCATAAATTAAACGAAAAAAATATTACGCTTAACAGGAAGATTCTTGCTGATATGGCCATGAACGAACCTGAAAGTTTCAAGAATCTTATTTTATCCGTAAAATAATTTTTCAGAAAAATTTGTTTTTAAAAAAAACCGTCCGAAAAAATCGCGATGGTTTTTTTTATGTTCATTCTTAATACTCTATTTTCCCCATTCATTATTCACAATTCACAATTCATCATTTTATTCTCCATTCAATTACATTTGTATCTATTTTTTAAAGCCTTAAAAATCAGGAATGAATAATACTTATAGTGATCTCGTTGATCAAACATTTAATTTTCCCCAGGAAGGTTATGATTTGAAAGATGGTTATCTCCAATACAATGACGTGAACGTAAAAGCACTGATAGACAAGTATGGTACACCATTGAAGTTTACTTATTTACCCAAAATAGGTATGCAAATAAATAAGGCAAAAGACATGTTTGCGAAAGCATTTAAAAAGCATAAATATGAAGGAAAATACAATTATTGTTATTGTACCAAAAGCTCTCATTTTTCATTCATTGTAGAAGAGGCGTTGAAACACGATATTCATCTTGAAACGTCCTATGCTTATGACATTGAGATTATTCTGAAATTATTTGAAAGAAAAAAAATCACTAAAGAAACATTCATTATTTGTAATGGGTTTAAACAAAAAACATATACCAGCAGAATCGCACGTTTGCTAAATTCCGGTTTTAAAAATGTAATTCCTGTTTTAGATAATAAAGAAGAATTAAAGGCATACAGAAAATCGGTGAAAGTTCCCTTTAATATTGGCATTCGTGTGGCGGCTGAAGAAGAACCTACTTTTCCTTTTTATACTTCCCGGCTGGGAATCCGCGCAAAAGATATTCTTGAATTTTATGTGGATGAGATTGAAGGATTTGAAAATAGATTTCAATTAAAAATGCTTCATATTTTTCTGAATAAAGGAATAAAAGATGACATTTATTATTGGAGCGAACTGAATAAAGTAATCAATTTGTACTGCCAGCTTAGAAAAATTTGTCCTGAGCTGGACTCTATAAATATCGGCGGTGGATTTCCTATAAAACATTCCCTTGGCTTTGATTATGATTATCAGTTTATGATCAATGAAATAGTAAGAAACATCAAAGTGGCCTGCAAAAAAAGTAAGGTTCCAATGCCGAATATTTTTACTGAATTTGGAAGTTATACTGTCGGTGAAAGCATGGCTCATATTTACAGTGTGATTGGCGAAAAAATGCAAAACGACCGTGAAACGTGGTATATGATTGATTCTTCTTTTATTACTACATTGCCTGATACGTGGGGCATTGGTGAAAAGTTTCTAATGCTTCCGGTAAATAAATGGGACAACGAATATCAAAGAGTAACGCTCGGTGGCATCACCTGCGACAGCCATGATTATTATGATTCAGAAGAGCACATCAATGAAGTTTTTTTACCTAAGGTAGGAACAGGAGAACCGCTGTATGTTGGATTTTTTCACACCGGCGCTTACCAGGATCAGATCAGCGGCTATGGTGGAATAAAACATTGTCTCATCCCATCACCAAAGTACATTGTGCTCGATTATGACAAGAATGGCAAACTGATAGATTGGGAATATGCAAAAGAACAAAGTGCCGCAAGTATGTTGAAGATTTTGGGGTATAAGTAAGCACTTTTGCTAAAGGACTTAATTTCGCAAAATAGAAAAACGTTTTATTTCTTCGTTTGTTGAAACTTAAATCAAAAAAATTAAATAGGAAATTATGAAATTAATACGTTTCGGAAAACCAGGAAACGAAAGGCCTGGAGTGATCATTCGGGATAAAAGATTTGATGTATCACTTTTTACAAAAGATTATGATGAGGATTTTTTTGCAAATAATGGTCTTGAGGAATTAAAAAAAATTATTGAAGAAAATAACCTACCGGAAATAGATGCAAATGAAAGGTTAGGATGCCCGGTTTATAAGCCTTCAAAAATAATTTGTATTGGTTTAAATTATGCAAAACATGCAAAAGAAACAAATGCTGCTGTTCCAAAAGAACCCATTTTATTTTTCAAATCGACCACGGCAGTTTCGGGACCTTATGATGATATTATCATTCCCAAAAATTCAACAAAGACCGATTGGGAAGTAGAACTAGCGGTAGTTATAGCGAAACGCGCCAGTTATATAGATGAGGCAGAAGCAATGGATTATGTGGCAGGATATTGTTTGCACAATGATGTAAGTGAGCGCGCATTCCAGATTGAGCGTGGCGGACAGTGGGTAAAAGGGAAAAGCTGTGATACGTTTGCGCCGCTTGGACCCTGGATGGCAACAAAAGATGAAATTGAAAATGTAAATGATTTACGTTTATGGCTTACCGTTAATGGCGAAAAAATGCAGGATGGGAATACCGATGATTTGATATTTAATATTTCTCAATTGATTTCCTATATCAGCCAGTTTATGACGCTGTTACCGGGCGATATCATTTCTACCGGCACTCCTCATGGTGTGGCGATGGGAATGAATCCGCCCCTTTATTTAAAAGCCGGAGATGTAGTAGAATTGGGAATTGACGGACTTGGAACACAAAAACAACAAGTAAAAAACTGGAATAACAGGCAAGTTTCAAACGATTAGAAATTTTCTATCTTTGATTTAATATGAACAATTTATCAGAGATTAAAAAGAAACTAAAATTATTAAAGCCAGTTCTTGAATCTAAGTATTACATTACTGAACTTGGATTATTTGGCTCTGTTGCTAGAAATGATTTCACTGCCGATAGTGATATTGATATTCTAGTCGATTTCAGCCAACCCGTCGGCATTGAATTTATCAATCTTGCTGATGAATTAGAATTAACTTTGAAAAGAAAGGTTGATTTGGTTTCTAAAAAAGGCATTAAAGCTCCATACCTAGATTCTATTCAATCTGAAATAATTTATGTCTGAAAGAATTCCCAAATTATTATTGCAGGACATTTCGAGTAGCATTGATAAAATTAGTGAATACACTGATGGACTAAGTTTTCCTGAATTTTTGAATGATAGTAAAACAATTGACGCAGTCATCCGCAATTTTGAAATCATTGGAGAAGCTGCAAATCGTTTACCGGAAGAATTTAAAGAAGCACATCCAATAGATGACTGGCACCGGATATCGTGGTTTCCGTAATCGCATTGCCCACGACTACATGGGAATTGATTTTCAAATCGTCTGGCTCATTAAAGAAAATTTTTTACCCGGCTTGAAAGTTCAAATAGAGTAGATTCTGAAAGAAATCTAATCTTTCACTTTTAAAATTAATTGGAAATCCTATTGAAATATTATGATAGATGCTCATGTTCATTTTTGGAAATACAATGAAATAAAAGACGCCTGGATTACTGATGACATGAAATTATTACAACGGGATTTTTTTCCGGAAGATTTAGAATCTTCTTTGAATGAAAACGGGGTAAAAGGAATTGTGGCCGTTCAGGCAGATCAAAGTGAAAATGAAACTAATTTTTTGTTGCAACTGGCAGATAAAAATGCTGTGATAAAAGGCATTGTAGGCTGGATAGATTTACAAAACAAGAATTGTGAAGACAAGTTGCTTTACTATTCACAATATAAGACCATTAAGGGTTTCAGGCATATTGTACAGGCAGAGCCGGCAGGCTTTTTACAAAAAGAAAATTTTTTGAACGGGATTAAATCATTACAAAAATTTAACTTCACTTATGACGTTTTGATTTATCAAAATCAATTGAAAGAAGCGATTGAATTTGTAAATAAACTTCCTGACCAAAAACTTGTCATTGATCATTGCGCCAAACCGGCAATAAAAGATAAGAAGATAAAAGAATGGAAAAAAGGAATGAATGAAATTGCCGAAAATGAAAATGTCTTTTGTAAAGTATCCGGATTAATTACAGAAGCAAAATGGAACCAGTGGAAAGAAAAAGATTTTTATCCTTACCTTGATGTTGTGTTTAATTCTTTTGGAACTGACAGAACTTTATTTGGTAGCGATTGGCCGGTAATGTTGCTCAGCGGTACTTATCCCAAATGGAAAAAATTGTTAGAAAATTATATGCTTCAATTTTCTGAGGAAGAAAAGCAAAAAGTATTTGGAGATAATGCGATTAAATTTTACAACCTTTAACCTGATACCTAATACCTCATACCTCATACCTCATAAAAATGAATCTTCATCTGGATAATAAAATCATCATTGTAACCGGTGGCGCCAAAGGTATCGGCCAAGGAATTGTAAAAACGCTGGCTGCTGAAAATGCCATTCCGGTAATAGTTGGAAGAAGCAAGGCTGATAATTTAAAAACACTTGAAAGTATAGACAATAAAGGATTTCAAGTGGTTGCTGAATTAACAAATCCACAAGAATGTGAGAATGCTATTAAAGAGATTGTTGAAAAATATGATAGAATTGATGGATTGGTAAACAATGCAGGTGTAAACGATGGAGTAGGTTTGGAAAATGGAAATTATGAAGGTTTTATTGCTTCACTACATAAAAACCTGGTGCATTATTATTTAATCGCCCATCATGCTTTGCCTTATTTAAAGCAATCAAAAGGAGCGATTGTAAACATTGGTTCAAAAACCGCTGAAACAGGACAGGGCAACACATCTGCCTACGCTGCTTCCAATGGAGGACGCAATGCTTTAACCAGGGAGTGGGCAGTAGAATTATTGAAATATAGCATTCGCGTAAATGCCGTTATTGTTGCTGAAAGCTATACGCCGTTATATGAAAGCTGGATTAAAACTTTTGAAAACCCTGAAGAAAAATTAAAAACCATTACGGAGAAAATTCCTCTTGGAAAAAGGATGACTACACCAGAAGAAATTGCAAACATGGTTGTATTTCTTTTGTCAGACAGGTCCAGCCATACAACCGGTCAGATCATTCATGTAGATGGAGGTTATGTGCACCTGGATCGGGCAATCTAACATTTTCAATAAATAATACTACAATGAAAAAGAAAAGCACTTTACCCTGTTATGAAATTATATTTTTCAATAAAAAACTCAAACCTTTACTTTTTCTAACGGTTGCTATTATGTCATTTTCTATTTCATCTGCCCAAACAATTATTCCTCTGTATAAAGAAGTACCAAACAGTAAACCTGCTTTGAATTACAAAGAAAAAGCAGATACAGGAAAAGATGGAGTGATCAGGATCAGCAAAGTTTCCATTCCTGATCTGGCCATTTTTGAAGCTCCAAATTCAAACAACAAAAATACAGCGGTAGTGATATGTCCTGGTGGCGGTTACAGTATTCTGGCTTATAATCTGGAAGGAACCACTGTAGCTAAAATTTTAAATACATGGGGCGTTACTGGGGTGGTTTTGAAATATCGTTTGCCTGATGATGCAATTATGAAAGATAAATCCATTGGACCATTGCAGGATGCACAACGTGCTATTCAGTATGTAAGAGAGCATGCGGAGGAATTAAAAATAGATCCACAGAAGGTAGGAATCATGGGCTTTTCAGCGGGTGGCCATCTTGCTTCCACTGCTTCCACTCATTTTGAAAAATCTTACATAGATAATCCAAAAAATATATCTCTACGCCCTGATTTTTCAATTCTTGGCTACCCGGTCATCAGTTTAACGGATTCACTTGCACATATGGGAAGCCGTCAGAATCTGATCGGAAAAAATCCTTCAGAAGATTTGATAAAAGAATTTTCAAATGAACTGCAGGTAACAAAAAGTACACCACGAACTTTCTTAGTTCTGGCGGGGGATGATCATGGGGTGAATCCGGAAAATAGCATAAAGTATTACGAAGCATTGATAAAAAATCACGTTCCGGCTGAGATGCATATTTTTCAAAATGGTGGTCATGGATTTGGAACGCGCTTACTGGAAGGAAAAGACAACTGGATGGATCTTTTGAAAGTGTGGATGGAGCATAATGGATTGTTGTAGCATAATAATTTATTTATCCGAGCAATAAACAAAGAAATACTCCTGATTTTCATTTTCATTTATACGCACTTTTTTACCGGTCGTAGCGTAACAAGTTTTTGAGGCAGCAACTAAATTGATCCCAGTCAACAAACAAAGAAAGAAATATTTCCAATTGATATTTCACCGACAATTTTTACCTTCTATTTTTTGATTTCTTCTTTATCTTAGGAAATCAGTAAAAAAGAAAACCAATCTTTTTAGGGATTGGTTTTCTTTTTACTATTTATCTGGAAAAAGTAATTTTAATGCTGCGCCCACCAAAGTGGAGTCAGCGTTGCATCAGGACCGCCTAATGCTTTTACTGCCTGATTGTATCCATTCACGTTGCTGTTTTGCAATCCGGATGGATATTTCATCCTTTGGGGAAAAAACTGCTGATTACTAGTCATATAGTTTGCACTGGTGAGCGCCGGCAAAGTTTGAATTGGGGCTTCAAGAACCGGATTTTCAAAAAATGGCAAACCAAGCCTTCTATGGTCGCTCCAGGTTTCCAGTGGCAACCAGGGTGT
Organism: Hanamia sp.; assembly: GCA_035475995.1. GTDB lineage: Bacteria > Bacteroidota > Bacteroidia > Chitinophagales > Chitinophagaceae > Ginsengibacter. The sequence continues at coordinate 10,191 of DATILZ010000649.1, forward strand.
TTGTGAAATGTATTTTTGAGTAATGATCTTTGTAAGATGGTCATTTCTTACAGTGCCATTTTTATAAAGAGTATTAGAAGGATAAGGGATACTTACAGTACCTGCTGTTCCGGTTAAGCCATCTGCAAAATTCATCTGATGAGAATTACCTGGTTCGGTAACATTATCCCAGTTAACCGATGTTCCGTCATTGTTATAATCTGTAGAAGCCAAATAAGTTGCCAGATATTGTGAAGTTCCCCAATATTCAAAGCTTTTAGAAATACCGGTTTCGTAGGCAGTCTTTCCATCAACCGGAGTAGTCCATCCCCTTACAGCACCTTCAGCCAAAAGGAAGTAAGTTTCCCAAGGGCCATAAAATACTCTGTTTGCTGTTTGTGTCCTGAATTTATTTCGCAAAGAAGGAACCATGCTGGTAGCTGCACCAATATTAATAGCCTGAAATAATCCATCTACAACACCTCCTTTTGATCCCCAGTTTCCATCCGGTGTTCCATTCCATGTGAATTTAGCATCTATGTCTTTAATCTTTTTACCATTAACATCCTTTACATAGCCAACAGTATTTGAATTAACTGCGCCGCAGGTTCCGCTCGGAAAGGAAGGATCGTTACTATTGCCTGGAATGTAGAACATCTGGTATGCCCTTGGATCTATTGCATGGGGCAATCCGTCTAACCAATAAGCTGAAAAAGGATTATTGGTTTTGGTAGTCATCTGTACCGGATAATATTGCCCTGCATAATCTGCCGGTTTAATATTGGCAATTGCTGCTGCCTGAGAAGTGGCATTACTAATCACTGAAGGAATTTGTTGAGAAGAAGTAACACTACCTAAATTCACTACAAGATTGTTAAAAGTAACTGACTCTGGCAGCTGATACCAACAACGGGAATACATACCCGACAAATCATCCCATCCCGGCTTTTCCTGTATCTGAAAAGTCTGTGATTTATCAGTAAGTAAATTGCCTTTGGCTGCATCTTCAAATTCAGTTTTCGCCTTTGAAGGATCAACTTCTGATAATCTCATGGCGAGGCGCATACGAAGTGAATTTCCATAAGCCTGCCATTTCGTGAAATCAAAGCCATAAGCCGGATCTTCGTTAGTAACTGCTGAAGGCAAACCAGAAATTGAAACGTCTAATTTTGAAGTTGCATCTTTCAACTCATCCAAAATATAGTAATAAACGGTTTTTACATCCTGGAAATCCGGATTTTTCAGTTGAAAAGCTACGGTTGGCATAGGACCAAAATTATCACTCATTTCACTGATCAGATAAGCACGCCAGATGCGTGAAACCTGGATCAGATTATTGGTATAAAATTTTTGGGTACCTGCAGTAACTTGTTGGTTTGCCACGTCTATGGCACTGTTGATGTAATTTAAAGCACCCGATTGATTGTCGTAATATTCTCCTATCCATTCATCACTGTAGTCCGCAACCGAGAAAGTTGCTCCATCTGCATCTGCCATTTGCCGGCCTCCCGGCACCCAATACAATACAAACGCACGTTCAGAAACACCCGGGTTCATCTGGGCATGAATAATGGAATTGTCAATAAAATATTCTACCTGTACCTGGTCTGCATTGGCTGCCGTTGGACTAGTATTTATATCGGTAATTTTCTTACAACCTGTAAACAGCAGGATTGTAGTTGCTATTAAGCCTGTTTTTTTAATTATATTCTTCATGTTTTTAAATTAAAAGGTGAAAGATCAGAAACCTAATGAAAGGTTGATATAAAAAGTACGGGTTGTTGGCGCACTTCCGTTTTCAAAACCATATGCCAGGCTTCCTGTAGCATACGATGATTCAGGATCCAATCCATGCATATGGCTGGTGATCAACCATACATTATTGCAGGAAACTGATACAATCGCTTTCTGAATAAAAGATTTTTCTAACATTTTCTTAGGGAAATTATAACTAAGCTGTATATTCCTGATCCGGATATTCGTAGCATCATACAAATTGGTTTCGGTTATCCCGGTATTGCCTCTGCCGGCAGTTGCCCCCCAATATTGTTGAGTTGAAATCCTGTTGGTATTCTGAACATATTGGTTTGTAGCAGGATCCATGGTTACACCTTGCACCAACATTGAGTCGCGGCTTCCATTGGAAACAGTAACAGCGGCTGTACCATTTCTTTCCATATTATCCAAAGTCTGAGAGAAGATTTTACCACCGAACCTTCCGTCAATTTGAATTGCCAGACCAAACCCTTTATAAGAAAATGAATTGGAAAAACCGACCAGTGCATCGGCCTGTTGATTACCAAGCCTGGTAATATCTGTAGTTGCCTGTGGCAGACCATTTGATGAAAGAATCAATTGCCCATAATGAGAATCTTTAGGATCAGTAACTCTTAATAATTTCGTCCCGTAAATTTCTCCAAAAGGCTGGCCCGAAACTGCGAGAACCTGAATCACATCATATCCGCCTAATTGATACTTATCTACACCAGGATAAAGAGAGGGAACTGTGTTTTTATTATGGGAATAATTTAAAGTCATATTCCAGTTTAAGGATTTCGGATTGCTCAAAATCCGGGCATTAGCTGTTACTTCTACACCTGTATTTTGAACATTGCCCGTGTTTACAAGAATTTTACTGTAACCGCTCAATGGATCTGTCGGAATTCCTATTAACTGACGGAAAGTATTTTGCTTATATACAGACACATCCAGCCCTATGCGATCGCCAAAAAGATGAAGTTCAGCTCCTCCTTCGTAAGATGTCATTAATTGACTTCTTACACTATCATTATATAATGTGCCATTTCTTGATGCCGTGGTGTTTCCGTTTGGATCGGTACCAATTGCGTAAACATTGTATAATTGATAAGGATCCATATCGCTTCCTGCATTAGCAAAAGTTCCTCTTAGTTTTCCATAACTTAACCACGATGGAAGATTTTTGATCATACTGGTAAATACATAAGAAAGACTAACTGATGGATAAAAATATGAATTGTGGCTCGGAGCAAGCGCAGAAGTAAAATCGTTACGCCATGTGCCTTCTAAAAATAAGTAATCATCATAATTCAAATTCAATGATCCATATAAAGAATTGATTTTTTTCTGGCTAAAAATCTGGCTAACACCAGGCTGGCCTGAGGAATTATTAACTGAAAATAAATTCGGAACTCTTAATGGATTCGCACTTATGCTTATAGCGCTGTTTTT
>DATILZ010000650.1:0-1990 GCA_035475995.1 Hanamia sp.
TAAAATAAGAATCTGGATTATTTATGTTGTTTACTGGCAGCTTTTCTGTTCGCTTATACACTTTACAGAAAAGAAACAAATAACAGGAATTTCAACTTTTATTTGTAACTAATCCCAGCGGCAAGACTTCCCTTCCATACATTTCATTTAACAATGCTCCGGCACCAGTATATATCGCAGAGCCGCCGCAAATAATTCCTTCATATCCGGTAAAAGTTTTTAAAAATGCATTGCCGGAATAATCACCAAGGGCCAGTAAAAAAAATAAGATCGTTAGTGTGGCAAAAATAAATTGCAGAGATCGGGAGATACGCAGTGTACCCAAAAACAGGAATGCTGTAAAAATTCCCCACATGATCAGATACGCCACCATAGCTGTTTCTGAGGCAGGAGGAATCCAACCCATTTTCGGCATTACGATCAATGCTACGAGTGTAAGCCAGAAGGAGCCGTAAGAAACAAACGCAACTAATCCGAAAGTGTTATTTTTTTTCGCTTCGATGATTCCTGCTATGATCTGTGCGATACCGCCATAGAAGATCCCCATTGCAAGTATCATGGAATTCATTTCGAAAATTCCTGCATTATGCAAATTTAGAAGAACAGTTGTAAGTCCGAAAGCAAGAAGACCGAGCGGCGCCGGATTAGCCAGAGTTTCTTTGATAACGATTGTGGATTGTTCCATAAGAATAGTTTTTTAAATGAGAATTAAAAATATTACTTATAATTCACATTTTGAAAGAAAAATAAAAGAGATCGTTTTTAAAAGAAACTCTTTTATCAAAAAACAAAATGATTTAATTCATAATCTTCAATTCTCAATTCGGCTCTACGGCTTTTACATAATTTTTCAAAAAAGATTCCTGCTGCTTTACATTTGTATCCAAATCATCTAATTTCTTTTGTAAATCGCCGGTATTCAAAGACAGCGTGGCTTTTGATGCGTTTACTTCTTTCAGTTTTGTATTCGCATCGGCAATCAGTTTTCGGATATTTTGAAAAAGATTTTGTATTTCCCGCGTAGATTTTGCCGGTTGAAACTGATTGTTTCTGTAGCGCAGAAAAGTATTTAAAAAATCAATGCCACGGTTGTAATCTGCCACGGATGAATCATATAAAGCAATGTCTCTATCCTGGTAGCGAACTTCAATTTCCAATTGAAGCCGTTTTAGTTTGGTATCAATTTTTGAAGCTGGCCATTTGCAGTTTTTTATTCTGCTGATGGAGGATAAATATTGCTCCATTGGGGTCATTTTTTTAAAAGAATCAATGGAATCTTTATAATTGAAATAATTTTTTTCATTCTGTTCACCGCTTTTTCCCAATACAAATTCTTTATAAGTAACAGGGTAGTTTAGAAACTGAAACAGGGGATCAAAAGGAAGGTGTGTTTGAATAAAAACGGAAGGAGGTATTTTAAAATAATTGTTTTGCTGATGGTCAATAAAGCTTCCGTTCCTGATGAAACCAGCATCCCAGGTAGGATCGTATAAATTCCACTCACCATCTGCGAAGGCGGCGCACCATACATGAGGAGTGCGATCTAACGATCCCGTTTGTCTTGTATATCCTTCAATCGCAAAAGAAGGAATTCCGCACTTGTTGCAGAGATCGTTAAAAATAGCTGCAAAATTTTCACATACGCCTCTTTTTCTTCTTAATGCTACAGACACACGTTGTTCATTGTCTTCATCCAAAATGACATAATGAATGCTGTCTGCATCATATTTTATATTAGCAGTGATCCAATTATAAATTGCCGGAATTTTTTCATCATCCTCTTGAAAATGTTTATTGATAAACTCAGCTATGTCAGTCGCATTGTTGGTTTCAGCAGCTGGAATATAAACAGGAGGCTGCCCAAAAATGAAGTTAGTACAACATATAAAAATGATCAAAAACAACGTGCGGCTCATTTTTTAAAGTTAGAATTCATTTTTGAAAATGATTTGTAAAAAATCGACAGCAAAGAAAGAAATAACCGGTTTTT
>DATILZ010000651.1:0-8302 GCA_035475995.1 Hanamia sp.
GAATGCTGCAATATTCGGAGCCAACTGAGATCTTCCTTGATAAATTCTATGAACCTTCTTCTTTCCATGGAATCTTTTTATCTGCCGAAAAAAACGAAACCGGGTATATTTTCCTGGTGCTTGCAGGAAACCAGCTTATAAAAATTGTTGGCACTGAAAATGATTGTAAAATGTTGCAAAAGGGTGACCGGATCATCGTTTCTTTTAAAGATGCTACCGCTTTTTTACGTAAATTGTAATAAGATAAACAAGCAAAAAATGATTGTTGATACTTTCAATCGGGTACATGATTATTTAAGAATATCTCTCACCGATAATTGCAACCTCCGCTGCTTTTATTGCATGCCAAAAGAAGCATATGATTTTACGCCTGCATCAAGGCTTATGCAGCCCGATGAAATATTTTCCTTAGCGAAAATTTTTGTGGATGAAGGCGTAAAAAAAATCCGCCTTACGGGTGGTGAGCCTTTTGTGCGCCGTGATGCCGGGCAAATTATCTGCTTACTTTCTTCATTAAATATTCATTTGGCTGTTACAACAAATGGTACGCGGCTTCATGAATTTATTGATGTTTTGGAGATTTCAAATATTCAGTCGGTTAATATTAGCCTTGATACTTTAAGGACAGATAGATTTAAACTGATAACCAGGCGTGATTTGTTTAACACCGTTAAGCAAAACATTGAATCCTGTGTGCAGAAAGGATTTCATGTGAAAGTAAATGTGGTGGTAATGAAAGATTTTAATGATGATGAGATCATTGATTTCATTGAATGGACGAAATATTTTCCGGTGCATATCCGCTTTATTGAGTTCATGCCGTTTACCGGAAACGAGTGGACAAGCAACCAGGTCGTTTCTCTAAAAGAGATTTTAGACAAGATTGGGAAGAGCTATGAATTTTTCCCGCAGGAAGGAGAAAAAAATGATACTGAAAAAAAATTCCGCATTCCAAATCATGCCGGAAGTTTTGCGGTAATAAGCACGATGACATCACCTTTTTGCAGTACCTGCAACCGGATGAGGCTGACAGCAGATGGCAAATTAAAGAATTGTCTTTTTTCAAAAGGTGAAACAGATTTGCTGACGCCATTTAGAAAAGGAGAAAATGTTTTACCGCTTATTCATGAAAATATTCGTGGTAAAGCAAAAGAATTGGGCGGACAATTTACCGCAAATTTGCAGTCGGTAGAAGCGCTGTCAATTGATAACAGGAGCATGATTACTATCGGCGGATAATAAAATAAAAAAATGATTTCAGTAAAAGAAGCAAAAGCAATCATTGATAAAAATGTCGCTTTACTGCAAGCAAAAGTTTTGCCTTTAAAAGAAGCGCAAGGCTTGATACTTGCAGAAAATGTTTATGCAAAAATGGATATTCCTTCGTTTGAGCAATCGTCAATGGATGGTTATGCTTTTTTATTTGAGGAAAAAGATTTTCCATTGACGATACAAAATAAAATAGCCGCCGGTGATAATCATCTTCACATGATTTCTTCAAAGCAGGCCGCGCGGATCTTTACCGGAGCTCCATTGCCTCAAGGCGCCGACACAGTGGTGATGCAGGAAAAAGTAACGGTTGAAGATGGAAAAATATTTATTCGGGATAATGATTTAGAGAAAGGAAATTATTTACGCAAAAAAGGCGATGAAATAAGATCAGGTGATTTGGCGCTGGAGCAGAAAACAGTTTTAACGGCAGCGGCATTAGGCTTTTTAGCAGGAATTGGTATTGCAGAAATTCCTGTTTTTCCTGCGCCAAAAGTTAGTATTATTATTACAGGAAATGAATTGCAAAAACCCGGAAAATCTTTAACTTTTGGAGAAGTTTATGACTCAAATTCTGTTTCTTTATCGGCTGCTTTACAAAAGGCAGGAATTATCGATATTGGTATTTTTTATGCAAGAGATGAGCTGAGTTTTGTACAATCAGCATTAAAAAATGCTTTGGAAAAAAGTGATGTTATTTTATTGACCGGCGGTATCAGTGTGGGCGATTATGATTTTGTTTTAAATGCAACAGTGCAATGTGGAATTGAAAAACATTTTCATAAAATAAAGCAAAAGCCGGGCAAGCCTTTGTATTTCGGAACGAAAGATAAAAAACTAATTTTTGGCTTACCAGGCAATCCGGCTTCAGTGCTCACTTGTTATTATGAATACGTTTTGCCGGCTCTTGAAAAAATGATGCAAAAGAAAAACAGCATTAAAATAACAAAAGCAATTTTGGAAAATAATTATACAAAAAAATCAGGGATGACGCATTTTTTGAAAGGATTTTATCAGGATGACAAGGTGGTAATTTTAGAATCACAGGCATCTTTTCAATTAAAATCTTTTGCTCATGCAAATTGCCTGCTTGTAATGGATGAAGAAATGGAAAATGTAAAACAGGGTAATATGGTTGAAGTGCATTTATTACCACAATAAATTTTTATCAAATGGAAATTAAAGTTTTCGGACAGTTAAAAGATATTTTACATCACGATAATATCAGCATCGAAAGTGTGAATAATGTAGAGGAATTAAAAAAACAATTGCAGTATTTATTTCCTGATTTATCACGCAAAAGCTTTGTTGTGGCGGTCAACAGAAAAGTAATTCATGAAAATATTTTATTACAGCATGATGCGGAAATTGCTTTGTTGCCGCCATTTTCAGGAGGATAAAGTATGAATGATAATGAACGGTACCAGCGCCAGATTTCTCTGAAAGAATTTGGAGAAAGAGGACAGCAAAAATTGTTATCGGCAAAAGTTTTTATTGCCGGAGTGGGAGGTTTAGGTTGTCCTGCTTTATTATATTTAGCTGCTGCAGGCATTGGTACCATTGGCTTTGCAGATGATGATGTGGTTTCTCTGTCTAATCTTCATCGCCAGGTTTTATTCTCAATGGAAGATATTGGAATGCCGAAAGCGGAGGTTGCTGAAAAGAAATTAAAGCAATTAAATTCGCATGTAACTTTTATTTCTTACCCTGTTAAATTAACGAATCAGAATGTGCTGAACATCCTCACGGAATATGATGTAATCATTGACGGCACTGATAATTTTGCTGTCAAATATTTGCTGAATGATGCATGTGTATTGCTAGATAAGCCTTTGATTTATGGCTCGGTTTCAAAGTTTGAAGGACAGGTGGCGATTCTGAATGTGAGTGATGAAAAAAATGTAAAATGTAATTACCGTGATCTGTTTGCGCATCCGCCAACTGATGAAATTCCCAACTGCGCTGAGGATGGCGTTCTTGGCGTTGTAACCGGCATTATTGGAACGATGCAGGCGAATGAAGCGATTAAATTAATTACCGGAATTGGAGAACCTTTAATTAACCGGTTGATGATTTACAATTCACTCAATTCTGAAACTTATATTGTTAAGATTTCTGAAAATAAGGATGCTTATATTTCGCCTGTGAATGAAGAAGAATTTATAAAAATGAATTACGACTGGCTATGTGAAACAAATCAAAATGTAGAAATAATAGATGCAATAATTTTCCGGCAAATGCTTACAGAAAATAATACTGCGTTTATAGATGTACGGGAAAAGGATGAAAAGCCGGATGTGCATTTTTTTCATAAAAAGATACCTCTTTCTCAATTTGAAAATGAATTTAAAAATATTGATGAAAATAGAATTGTATTGTTTTGCCAGACAGGAAAAAGAAGTTTGAAAGCCGCGCAGATACTTTTAAATGACAATGAGAAAACAAAAAAAGTATATAGTTTAAAAGATGGAATTTTAAGTTTGTTTTGATTTAAAAATTTATGGAAAAAAAGAAGCCAATAAATATTTTTATCAGCGGGGCAGTTCCGGCATCTTTGGTCAGTGAAAGTATTCAGCAGCACGCTTCCAAAAAAGACATTGGTGCGCACAGTATTTTTTTGGGACAGGTTCGTGCCGATAAAATAGATCATCAAACGGTTGCTGCTATTGAATATACAGCTTATGAAGAAATGGCTTTGGAAAAGATGTATGAAATTCGCGAAGCCATTTTTGCAAAATATCCGCTTACGTGTTTACATGTGCATCACAGTCTGGGAAGAGTGAATGCAGGTGAGATCAGCTTGTTTGTTTTTGCCTCATCGCCCCACCGGAAAGCAGCTATTGAAGCTTGCAACGAAATTGTAGAAAGCATCAAAATAGAATTGCCGGTGTGGGGGAAAGAAATTTTTGACAACGAAAAGTATCACTGGAAAGAAAATAAATAAATGGTTAACATAACGCATAAACAAAATACGCTTCGCAAAGCAATCGCGACAGCCCTTGTGAACGTATCAAAGCAGGAAACAATTGATGCCATTAAGCAGCGAAAAGTTCCGAAAGGGGATGTGTTTGAATTCTCGCGGGCCGCGGGTTTGCTTGCCATAAAAAAAACGAGTGATGTCATTCCTGACTGTCATCCGTTGCCGGTTGAATATGCAGCCATCACTTATGAAATAAAAGATTTGTCCATTATCATTTCAGTCGAGATTCATACCATTTATAAAACCGGGGTTGAAGTGGAAGCCATGCACGGTGCGGCTGTTACGGCATTGGTCATATATGACATGTTGAAACCAATTGATAAAGAAATCGAAATCTCAAACATTAAATTAAACAACAAGCAAGGCGGAAAAACAAGCTATCAACAAGTGTCCGGCAGAAATATAAAGTGCGCTGTAATTGTTTGTTCAGACAGTATTTCAAAAGGCGAAAAAGAAGATACTTCAGGCAAAACAATCATGAAAAGACTGGAGCAATTTGATATTGAAACCAGCGATTACAAAATCATTCCGGATGATTTCGATGCGATACAAAATGTTACCAAAAATTTTGTTGGTCGTGAATTTGATTTACTAATTTTTACTGGTGGCACAGGATTATCTTCAAGAGATGTTACACCTGATGCGCTTTCGCCCCTGATAGAAAAAGAAATTCCGGGCATCATGGAAACTGCAAGAGGTTATGGCCAGCAACGCATGCCTTATGCCATGCTCTCAAGAGGTGTCGCAGGCTTCATTAAAAATACATTGGTCATTACGGCGCCCGGTTCCCAAAAAGGCGCAGCAGAAACAATGGATGCCGTTTTCCCTTATGTGCTTCATGTCTTTGAAGTGAAAAAAGATAAAGGGCATATAAAGCATGAAGGATTGCTGTAAACGAACAGATTTTCTTTTTCCTTACTTTGTAACTTTATAGAAGGCGTTACAAAGACGGATGAAACAATCAGGACAACGATGGAGTTGTGAGACATTTTGAAATGCACCCTAACTGATACTTCTTTTTATTTGATTTGAAAGTGAATACATTGTGTCTTTCCTATTTGTGGTTTGAAGCAAATTAAAGCGTTGCAAAAAGAAAGTAAGAACAGCATACTCATCATTTACCCCAAAAAAAAATAAAAAAAAGCGCTTGAATGAAAAGAGAATGAGAAACGAAAAGTGTTGTCTGACCTATACCTATTTTGCATGAGCTTTTGAATCCATCATTTCAAATCTGCCTGTTTTTTCTGTGAGCCGGATTCGTAAAATGATTCCTTTGATTTTTGCAAAATCATCAGTAGGGAATGGCCATTGAGGAGAGATCTTTACAGTTTCACTGGCAATTTCGGGGATCATGCGCGAGATTAATTTTTCTAAACCTTGATTTCTATCTTTCTCAGTTAAAAGTTCTTCAAACGTTCCCCAGGTAACCACTGATTTCCAGTCGCCCATATTTTCCATTTCATCAATTTGGAAGCAAACTTTCGGATTTTTTCTCATCATAGAAATCTTCAAGCCTTCAAATGTTCTTGCATAAATAAATTCGCCGTCATAAGCATAACTGATTGGAACGACATATGTTTTGCCATCGGCATGACAACCCAATCTTCCGATAATGTTATCACCAATTACTTTTTCAATCTGGTCACTATTTAATTTTCCAAACATGATTTTTGATTTTTTCAAAGGTAATTTTGAAAATGCACGATGAAGATGAGCAATGACAGAGTGATAAATGATATTTATCATTCTGATGAATTAAGCAAAATCTGATAAAATAATTATAGTAAGCGCTATTAATTAATTCAAACTTTCAGACCTTTTTTTTGCTCCCGCTGATCTCAAAGGAAAACAGCAGCAGAAAAAAGCCATGCACCATAAACATAATTCCAATCATACCAACAATGGTAAGAGCCGCAATTACCGGCCGATAAAATATTGCAAAGCCAATAAGTAAGCTAAATAATCCTGCAATGAAAGCCACTGTCCAGAATTTGTATGCATTTTTTTTGAAAAAAAGAGCTTGAAAGATCCAGAATATTCCGGTCAAGATTGCATAAAAAGCAAAGACAAATGGAAGGGTGATGGCTGTTAATCCTAAATTAGAAAGTAAGATAATGGCTAAAACAATATCAACTAATCCTTCCGCCATTTGCCATGCCCAGCCCGGATGTATTTTACGGTAAGTGATGGCAAAAACAGATTCGATAATTCCTGACATGAACAAACAAACTCCACCATAAAATATCAGCCCCAGCATTCCACTTACCGGAAATTTGAAAATATAAATTCCGAGAAAAATGAAAATGATTGCTTTTAAAGAGATAAGCCACCAGCTTTTTGAAGTTACCATGATTTCTATTTTTATTGCTTGTACCCTTAAACAAATTTCTATTTTTCTGGTAATATCAACAAAGGTATTTTAGTTTTGTAACTCATTTCTTTTGTATGAACTGTACCAAGCATTCTTTCAAAAACATTGTGAGGAATCGCATTAACTGAAATGATGTAAATCATCCCTTTTTTCAAAAAATATAAGTTCTTTTGTCTTGGAAAAACACTAATATTCTATTTGTTAATGATTCTTTTTATGGCTGTGGTAATAAAAGCTGCACAGTGACGAATGTTCAAAAAAATCCAGGAAAACGAGGAAGCAGAATTTGAAGACCTAATATCATTGATTACAGTTCACAGTAAAAAAACAAATAACAGCTATTTTGATTTTGAGACTACATCCAATAAACTTTTAAATGCAGATTATTAATCCGAAACCTCCTATAAAACAAGAACTTGTAAACAGCCTCATTCATGGTTTTGGAATCATTTTTGGAATCATCAGTATTCCCATCCTGATTGCTTTAACTATCAAAAGCAATAATACTCCCGGCGTTATTGGTGCGGCTATTTATGGTTTTTGTTTTTTACAACTCTTCACTTTTTCTACTTTATATCATGGATTTCAGCAGGTGCAGGTGAAACGTGCACTGGAAATCTTTGATCATATCAGTATTTATTTTCTGATTTCCGGAACCTATACTCCTTTTTTGTTAATTTACATGAACAATTCGTTTGGCATCACATTGCTGTCCGTTTTATGGGGATTGACTGCGATAGGAATTGTCTTTAAAGTGTTTTTTCCGGGCCGCTGGAATATCTTATCAACTATAATTTACATCGCAATGGGATGTATTATGGTTGTGGGCGGACGAACATTTTTTACAAGTATTCCTTCAGATGTATTAACGATGATTTTTATTGGCGGCGCGCTTTACCTTTTGGGAGTTGTTTTTTATCTGTGGGAAAAATATCCATACAATCATGCGGTGTGGCATTTTTTTGTATTGGCGGCAGCAGTTTGCCATTATGTGGCGATTTTACTGGCAGTGTAATTTGGTATTTGAATCAGTTTATTAATGATAAAAAAACATACAACACAATTTTAAAATAAAATGGAAAAGTATTTCAGGCCCAAGCTGATAGATACGTTAAAAACCTACACAAGAAAACAATTTACCAACGATCTTTTTGCGGGTATCATTGTTGGGGTAGTTGCTTTGCCGCTTGCTATCGCTTTTGCAATTGCTTCCGGAGTTACTCCTGAAAAAGGATTAATTACTGCGGTTGTAGCAGGCTTTATTATTTCAGTATTGGGTGGAAGCCGTGTCCAGATTGGAGGGCCGACCGGCGCTTTTATTGTTATTGTTTATGGCATTGTTCAAATGTATGGAGTAAGCGGTTTAATTGTCGCCACTTTTATGGCAGGAATCATGTTGATTATTATGGGTTTTGCAAAATTAGGAACCATCATCAAATTTATTCCTCATCCGCTCATTATTGGATTTACGAGTGGCATCGCTTTGATCATTTTTTCATCACAGGTAAAAGATTTCCTTGGGCTTTCGATGGGTGCTGTTCCGGCAGATTTTTTACCCAAATGGAAAGCTTTTTTTCTAAACATTTCTTCCATTAATATTTATGCTGTAGCCATAGCAGCAGCAACGATTCTCATCATTTTGCTGTGGCCAAAAGTCAGTAAAAAAATTCCCGGTTCTTTAA
>DATILZ010000652.1:0-8514 GCA_035475995.1 Hanamia sp.
AATGAGCTGTGGTGCACCTTTCAGCAGTAGTTCCGGGCGAAAGGAACATTATTGAGCGATAGAAATAACAATGAAATTTAATTATAAATTTGGCAACGGTTCGGGCAGACAGGAATTCTAATTCCAGTCCTGAATAAATGCGTGGCCGGTGGGCGTAAACTGCACAGACACTAACATCATCAAAATGAAAAAACTGCTTTTGATTTTTACTTTTTTTCTCGTAACAAGTCTCTGCTTTGGGCAGATAGAACAGTTGGAGATATACAAAAGACTTTATACTACAGCAGACTCGTTAAATAAATTAGGTAAAACGTTTTCGGTTGACAGCTTGGCAATTCAACAAGCAAAATCACTTAACAAGCAACATCCAGCTAAATACTTTGAAGAAGCCGGGCAACTATTTAAAGAGGCAAAATATAATGATGCAGCATTTTTGTATTATCTGGGAATATTGCGATACAGGTATTATAATTCTGTGAACCCAAAATATCAAGCAAGCGGTGACGGGGCATTAGCAGCTTCTTTACAATACGTGATTGGTGAACCAATAAATCTTTTTTTAAAAACAAACATTGACAATTTTGTCTCAGTTCTCAAACTTGCATCTGATTATTATTCAGAAAACGACTATAGTTTCTATTCAAAGACAAAGAACCCGAACAAATATGACGAGGTCTTAAAAGTGTTTTCAAATTTAATTAAGGACTTGGAGACAAATAGAGTTAAATACGAAAAAGAATGGAATGTTGAAAGAAATGAAATGATTACTAATATTGACAAAGCGATAGATGAGTACAACAAAATGACACCGAAAGAAAAAGCGAAATTAAAAGATAATAATTAAAATGTCTACGCCCAACGCGCATCCTATGTATCTTAAAGTCGAGGAGTTAATATGGTAGATTCTTTTAAAATTTTTTTTGAAAGAGAAAGATTTAAAAGGGATTTAAACCTTTCCCCTTCTCAAGATTTTTTCCCTTATCCCAATTTAATACTTTTTTTAAAAATCAACACCCATCTATGAGTAGTCAATGTTTTTTTGCAGCTTAGCTTGCGATGGCTTGCATACATGCTACAGTACTCTGTTTTAGTTTTTTTGATTTTTTTACGCTTAGTAATCCCGATGTTATCGGCAAAAGTGGCGTAAAAACATGCGCTACAGCCTTGGCAGAAGAAAATACTTCGCTTTTTGATTACTTCAGATAGCAACACATTTTTTTCTTAAAACTTTCTTCATTTTCTCCCTTTAGCAATGTCGTGCTTTATCTTTGCAAAATGAATGCGCAAAAAAATATCAGGACTTTAACTTTGGACGAATTAACAGAATACTTTTTATCAATTGGTGATAAAAAATTTCGTGCAAAGCAAGTGTGGGAATGGATTTGGAAGAAACACGCCCGCAGTTTTGAAGATATGACGAATCTAAGCAAAGAACTTCGTGAAAATCTTTCTAATAATTTTTCTTTACCTGCGTTAAAACCTGATTTATCACAATACAGCAGTGATGGAACTATCAAAAGCCGGTTCAAAACTTTTGACGGCCATTTGGTGGAAGGCGTTTTAATTCCCGTGGAAGACCGGCAAACTGCATGCGTTTCTTCACAGGTTGGTTGCAGCCTGAGTTGCAAATTTTGCGCAACCGGTTTTATGGACAGAAAGCGCAATTTAACCTTCGATGAAATTTATGACGAAGCCGCTTTGTTGAATGAAATGGCTGAAAAAACTTATGGAAAAAAGCTAAGCAATATTGTTTTTATGGGAATGGGAGAGCCATTGC
Organism: Hanamia sp.; assembly: GCA_035475995.1. Classification (GTDB taxonomy): domain Bacteria; phylum Bacteroidota; class Bacteroidia; order Chitinophagales; family Chitinophagaceae; genus Ginsengibacter. The sequence goes on from DATILZ010000652.1 coordinate 1,778, forward strand.
TGAATTATAAAAATGTACTGAAAGCGATTGAAAGAATTACAGCTCCGGATGGGCTTGGAATGGGCCACAGAAGAATCACCGTTTCTACATCCGGCATTTCAAAAATGATTCATCAACTCGGCGATGATGGCGTGAAGTTTAATCTCGCTTTATCTCTTCATGCTGCTAACGATAAAAAGCGCAGCGAACTGATGCCGATCAATGAAACCAACAATATTAAATCGTTGATTGATGCGCTGAATTACTTTTATGATAAAACCAAAAACGACATTACGTTTGAATACATTTTATTTAAGAATGAAAATGATTCTTTGCAGGATGCAGATGATCTGATAAAAATTTATCGCCAGGTTCCTTGTCATCTCATTAATGTTATTGAATACAATCCGATCGAAAACGCCGATTATCAAAAACCGGAGAAAGAAGCCACTCAAAAATTTATGGATTATCTCGCCGCACATCGTGTCAATGTTCGTTTGCGTGTGAGCCGTGGCAAAGATATTGATGCTGCCTGCGGACAATTGGCAAATAAAGATTTGGAAAAGGTGTTGGAGGGATGAGAAAGCTGTTTTTCATACAAATACTTCTGTCATTTTTCCCTTAATTATTTTCAGATACCAACAGCTAAATGGAAAAAGTGCTTGAATCCATTGGTCTTGTATATAAAAGAACGGAAGGCAATCATGAAGTTTGGGATTATCCTGATGATTCATTAAACCTATTCAAAGGAGCAATCCATATAATCTGAATAAACTGCATTTCCTCAGTTCTTAAACTCCTGGCTGATCATTAACCCAAACATTCCTCCATCTAAAATGCCGATTCCGATATGCCCAAAGGCCGGATTTAAAATGTTGGCGCGATGTCCGGCTGAATGCATAAAGCCATATTGAGCGATAGAAATAGTTTGTGCCAGTGCAATATTTTCTCCTGCAGTTAAAAAATGAATATCATCTGCATGCATTCTGTCGAATGGGTCTTTTCCATCAGGTGTGATGTGCGAAAAATAACCCCGGATGAACATGTCTTTGGAATGCTCACGGGCCACTTTTGTCAATTCAGCATCTCTTTTTAAAGGCGCCAATCCATGCTCTGTTCTATCTTCATTTACAAGTTCTATCATTTTTATCTCCAGGGAAGAATCTACAACAGCATGAGTAATTTTAAACGGAAGTTTCAGGAAATCATCAGACTTCGTATGGATCGTGAGATCATTCAATGTTTGATAAATCGCTTTATTTAATGCCGGCGATAATTTCTGATCAACCGTTTCCATTTTTACGGACAGCCGGTTTGAAATCACGCTATTTCTTACCGCCGAGTTTATTCCGTCCATCAATGGCAAGGCCAGTAACAGCGTGGATATTATGGCTGCGAGGATGATTCCGTGTATAAAACCCGGAATGATTCCAAGTGATTTATTCAGCAAACTATGATTCGTATATGCAGATGTTGCCAACGCAATTTGCCGTGTGATTAAACCGATCAAAATTCTTGCAATAATTGCCGTTATAATAAAACCAAGTGGCAATTTCCACAATTCCAGGGAAGGAAAAATTTTTGTGAGTAATGAAGCAGTGTAAGGATAAAAAATAAAGGCGAGTACAAGGCTTCCAACCCAATTGATAAGTCCGAGGATCTCTAAAATAAACCCACGGCTCCATGCGCTATAAACTGTTAGTAACACAATTATTATCAGAACAAAATCAACCCAATTCATGCCTAAAGCTTCACAAATAATATGCCCTAAAGGAATTAGAATTTAACGGATACTTTGTACAATACAAATTGCTATTATTTCTTTGTTTGCTGCATGTTTACATTTTCACATCAGCACATTAGCACATTAGCAGATTATTACATTGCTATTTCACATCAAACCAAACCTTCTTTTCATTATTCCAATCACCGTTATAGTTGATGGTTAATTCTTCTCCGGCTTTTATTTTTCTCACCGTTTTTACCTGTATGATTTCTTCTTCAAAGTCCATAAAGTATTCACAATTGCTGGAATAACTGTGATTGTAAATGGGTATAAAACCCAATGCCATACAACATTGCTTTTCATCTTTGCCCCAGGCAAAAATATAATCATGCAGGAGCGTTTTATCAATGTTGACGCGGTCTTCAGGTGGCATTACAATAACCGGAGATTCTTCAATAACCGTATCTTTTTCTATTGTTTCTTTTGTAAAAACACCGCGTCCTTTTGATGCTGTTTTTTTTATAAATAAAAAATCTTTTATCATGATTCTTCAGTAAAGTTAGTTGGAATTGAAATCTTTGAAATGATAGAAACCAAAACCTTAGTAGCGGTTAAAACTATAAAAAAAATACCTTATTACCTTCTTTCAATGAAACGGCTGCATTTCAGAATGTCTTTTAGCCACAACGATAAAATGAAATGCACCGAATGAAACGGAAGAAGGTAATAAGATAATAAGGTAGTGGTTTTAATTTAGATGTTACTAAGGTTGATTGTCTAAAAGTATGATCAACTTTTCCTAAAAATCTTTACCGGTTTTTTTTCAAAGAATAAATTTTAAAAGCAAAATATACTGTTCTGTTTTTAAAAGAAAACAAAACAGGAATCGTCAATATTTATCCTTTACTGTAACAGTTTTTTCGACTGTTACACTCCTTTAATCCTTTCCTTATACACATCAAGTGCCTCATCCAGCCGCGCTTTGGAATCTCCTGCTCCCGGTGCATTATGAGAAGGATGGATGTATAATTTTACACCGCGTTCTTCTAAAATTTCTGCAACAGTTGTTACCGTCATCCAAACACAAGTGATAAATGCCATTGTAGAAACAGGGCCGATTTTATCCACATGATTTTTTAATGAAACAGACGCATCAGCAATGGGAGCGCAGGTGTCCACCACAATATCCGCAATTTCAAAAATATTTTTACCGCTGGAATGTCTTGTTTTTTTGCCTTCTGCTTCTGCTGCCGAGCCAAATACCACTACTTTCATTCCTTTCTTTTTGGCTTCTAATGCGATGTCAATATTTACGTTATTGATTCCGGAATGAGAGAACAGCCACATGGTATCATGCTTGTCAAAATTATAGCCTTTCATAATTTCCACGCCATAGCCTTCTACTCTTTCTAAAAAGATAAACTGATGTACGCCCATCTGCCCGGTGATGTTGGTAAAAAAAGTAAGTGGCAATTCTACCATCGGATGAAATCCAACAAAACCACCAATCCGCGGATACATTTCTTCAATCGGTAAAGTAGCGTGGCCACAGCCAAAGGTATGAACCCAACGTTCTGCCTGTATAGAGTCTGCCATCACTTCCGCTGCTTTTTTAATGTTTTCCATTTGTGTGTCTTCAATTTTCGACATGATTTCCCGGGTGTTTTCCAACCATTGTTTTGCTAGCATAGATTAATTATTAAATTATTAAATTATTGAATTATTTGGAGACTCAATTCTTAAAGTGTTACTTGTTCTATTGTTAAATTGTTATGTTGTTCTATTGTTTCATTGTTTAAAAAACTTCCAAATCCAAAACCTGAATTTGCTTTATTTCTTCGTTTGTTATTGCCAGGCTAAACATTGAACCATTGAATATTGATGATTGGTTATTGCTCAGTTGCGTTTTCTGCCTTTATCCTTCAGCTTTCTGCCTTCCCAAAATATTATAACACAACACTATCATCACCACCAGTTCTATAAAAGCCACTGTTATCAAATGCCTGATGCCATAATTCTGCGCGATAACCCCCATGCTATAATTGATGACCATATTTCCAAACAAGGCAATTACAAAAACGATGCTGAACGCCGTTCCGGAAAGTTCTTTATAGCGGTCGCCCACCAAACCAAGCATTAACGGGAAGCCGCCTGCAAGGCCTGCTCCGAGTAAAATCAAACCAGCTACAGAGAGATAAAAATATTCTCCGATTGCCAGCAAAAGCAATCCCAAAAACATCATGGTGAAAGCGCCAATCCACAACTTCTTTAATTTGGTATTTCTAAAAACACTTCCCAATAAAAGCCGCATCACTGTCATACCCACTACAAAAAGTGAAAGCGCATATAATGCTTTATTTTGAGGAACGGCAAGCCCGCTTGTAAGAAAAGTGGTTGTCCAGTTATTGATGATTGCTTCAAAAGCGCTTTGGCAAAAAAGAAAAAAAGCAATCAGAATTAATACGCTGTCTTTTAATAAAGATAATCCTTTGGAAAGCGGAAATCCTTGTGCCTGCTTGGCCGGAGGAAATTTTATCAGTAAATAAAATATGCCGATTGCCAGCGTTGAAAATCCAACAAAAGATACGATCACGTCATAATTGAATTTCGCTTCCAATATTCCAAGAAGCAGTGGCATTCCCAAGGCGCCAAGGCCAAAAAAAACACCCAGGAGGCTAAGATTTGCGCCTTTATCTTTATCACTGATGTCTGAAACAAGCGCGCTGGTAGCGCCATTGATGGCGCCGCCACCCAATCCGAATAAAAAGATTCCTGCTTTTAATAAAGTATGTGAAGGTGCGTAAGCAATTCCTTCAAAACCAATAAACATGCTAATGCAGGTAAGGGACAACAAAACTTTGTATCCATATTTATCACAAAAAGGCCCAAACAATAACGAGCCCAATAAAATCCCGAAAGGTAAAATTGAAAATAATTCGCCTGACGCAATTTCATCTAATAAATATTTTTGTTCTAACCCATGTTTTACAGAACCTAAGGTGGTAATGCCCATTCCGAAAAATAAAATGCCGATGCAGGCTGCCCAAAAAACCAATCTTTTATTGTACATATAAAAAGTTTATTTTTTTTCAGAAAGGTTTTTAAGAGCTAAAAATCCCGCTCCATAAACACCGGCATCGGTTGCTAATCCTGACGCTTCAAAACTCACTTGTTTTATACTAATTGGTTGTGCCCATTTGGTAGCTTCATCTTTTATTTTTGGAATCAAAGAAACTGCCGGGCCAAAAACACCACCACCAAAAATTATTTTCTCGGGGTTAAACAAGCTTACGAGATTTGCAGTTGCCATTCCCCAATATTCGATGCAATTTTGAATTACTTTCTCTGCTATTTCATCTTCATTCTCAAAAGCATTAAATACATCATGGCTATCAATTTCTTCTAACTTTTTATTCGTAAGCTGCCCGGAATAATTATTTTGTTCGGTTATAAATTTTTGTGCAAGCCTGGCAATTCCTTCCCCTGAAGTATAATGCTCAAAACATCCGCACGATATATAGTCCTTGCTGAAAGGCTTATTCAGCGCCATCCAGCCAATAGCTCCGGCAATATCGTGAGAGCCACGTAACACGTTTCCATCGATTAAAATACCTGCGCCAATTCCAGTTCCTACGGCAAGAAAAATTGCATCCTTGCAATTTTGCGCATTTCCTTTCCACAATTCGCCAAGAATATAACAGGCCCGGTCGCTGTCAATCGTTACCGGAATTTTTCCGGTTACCTTTTTTATTTTATAGAGCAAAGGGTAATCATCCCAGCCAGAAATATTGGGCGCCCAAACAGTTCCTGTTTTTATACGGTAAATGCCAGGAACAGAAATGCCAATCGATTTAATTTCATTGCCTGTAAGCATTGCAGCATCACGCATCGAGAGAAAATGGCGCACAATTAATTCGCCAACTTCATCCCCTTCTGTTTTGTCTAAAGCAGTAATTTCTCTTGATATGATTTTTCCTTCTTCATTAAAAACAGCCGTCGCCAGTTTGGTACCACCAAGGTCGAATGCTAATAATGCCATATAATTTTTAGTTTTGCGTGTTTTCGCTGTTTTAAAAAAACTAAATTAAGTAAAACGGCAAAACCCTGCAAATAATTTTTTTTAATAAACAAGGAATACTTTATTTCAGAAGTTGAAAAAGTAAGGGGCTTGCAAAAACCTTCCGGGTTTAACTTCAAGGTTCTCTTCTTTTAAAAAAAAATCAAAAAATAAAATTCTTTCTCTAAATTTAAAATATGGAATCATCGGTAAGCGGCATGTTTAAAAATGAGCGGCATGCATTTATTTTAAAGCAAATTAATTTACACAATAAAGTGATGTCTTCACATCTTAGCAAAGAACTGGAAGTGTCTGAAGATAAGATCAGACGTGACCTTGCGGAGCTTGCAGAAGCTGGAGAAATCATAAAAGTGCATGGCGGCGCTCTTTCAAAGTCGTATCATTATCCGGTGCAGCAGGCTTCTGTTTATGCACAGGAAGAGAAGAAAGTTATTGCAAAAAAAGCAGTGAGTTTGATTCAAAATGGAATGGTGGTTCTTACAGAAGCCGGCACTACCATGCTGGAAATGGTGCGTCTGATACCTGATAATATTGAAGCTACTTTTTTTACCGTAAGCCCTTTAATGGCATTGGAACTTGCGGAGCATCCATCGCTAACCGTTATATTATTAGGGGGACAAATTGACAATTCCGCGCAAATAACCGTGGGTGAAAAACCGATAAGCGAATTGATGCAAATAAGGGTTGATCTCTGTTTTTTTGGAGTGAATGGTCTTAATTTAAAATCCGGCCTTACCGAAGTAGATTGGAAAGTAGCGCAGGTAAAAAAAGCAATGATCAATAGTTCTTCAAAACTGGCGGTGCTCAGTATTTCTGAAAAATTAAATTCAGAGCATAAGATGAAAGTCTGTGATGTTCATTCAATAAATTATTTGATTACAGAGCTTGATCCTGAAGATAAATCGTTAAATGGCTTTAGGAAAAACGTTCAGCTATTGTAAAAAATTACCTAAA
>DATILZ010000653.1:0-4444 GCA_035475995.1 Hanamia sp.
TACCGATTGGTAATCCTTACATCAGAGGTCCCGAGCGGATTCGCTAAAAACTCTTAATGTACTGATTACCAATGTAAAATTATTTTTAGTATATCATTTGGTCTATCTAAAAATTTTCTATGAAAGAACTTTACAGAAGCTGATTCAAATTTACTGTCTTGGATTTTAAAAACAAACACCAATTTATTAGAGTTATACGATTGATTGCAAAACCTACTCCGACAACTCAAAATTCCTCATGGGCTTCAGGTGTTTTCTTGTTACCAAGTACTCCATAATGGAAAGGAGTTTAAATAATTCTCCTACATTTACATGCTTATTGTATTCCTTCAATGTATTGATTGAAATTTCAGGTGCTTTTTCTTTTTGCGAGTAAAAATAGTTACTTAAAGACTTGTTACATCATTATCCTGCAACTGCACTTTCTGATTTCCACTCAAAATCTTTTTGACAATTGCCGGTCCCTCATAAATAAATCCTGTCCATACTTGTATAAGACTTGCGCCGTTATCAAATTTTTCTTTAGCATCTTTTGAAGAAAAAATTCCACCGCTGCTGATAATTGGAATTGCTCCGTTTGTTTTTGAAAAAATGTATTCAGTAATTCTATTTGATTCTTCATTAAGTGGTTTACCGCTTAATCCACCCGCACCAATGTTTTCAATAGTTTTTTTACCGGTAATTAAATTATTTCTGCTGATCGTTGTATTTGCGGCTACCAATCCATCTAAATGAATTTCCATTGCCAGATCAATTATGTCATTTAAATCATTTTGATTGAGATCCGGGGAAATTTTTAACAACAGAGGCTTCGCATTCTGTTTTGTTTTATTGATTTGCTGAAGGTTGGTAAGAATTTTTTTTAAAGAATCTTTTTGTTGCAAATCCCTTAATCCCGGTGTGTTTGGCGAACTCACATTTACAACAAAATAATCCACCACATCATGAAGTTCATTAAAGCAGATCTCATAATCTTTCCATGCATCTTCATTTGGGGTAATTTTGTTTTTGCCAATGTTGCCGGCAATGATAAGTTTGGAGTTTGGAGTTTGGAGTTTGTAATTTCTAATTCTGGCTGCTGCTGCTTTTGCGCCGTCGTTATTAAACCCCATCCTGTTGATTAATGCTTTATCTTTTGGTAAACGAAATAATCTTGGTTTTGGATTTCCATCCTGTGCTATTGGTGTTACCGTTCCTATTTCCACAAATCCAAAGCCCAATATTTCCAATTCCTGCAGGTACTTTGCATTTTTATCAAAACCAGCAGCAAGGCCTACAGGATTTGAAAAGGTAATACCAAAAACTTCTTTGATAAAAGCAGCACTTGCAGGTGAAAATTTCTTTTTTAAATAATTTCTTATAAAAGGAAAATTACAAAAAAAAGAAAGCATATTCATGGAAAAATAATGTACTTCTTCTGCATCAAACCAAAATAATATGTTGCGAAGTAGTGGATACATATTTTTGCGGGCGAAGATATGATTTTTGATAGTTGAAGCTTGAAAAACAAAGAATAAGAATTGCGGTTATTTATTGCTTTGCTGTAAGTCATTTTTTTAAAAAAAGCTATTTCAATAGTTCTTTTTGTAATTCAATTTCCAATTGCTTTTCATCTTCAGGAATTTTTGAAATCAAACCTTTTTTATCAATAATCATGTGAGTTGGAAACATATGAATATTGAGTGTATCAGTGACATATAAACTTTTAGCAGGAATTATTGCATAAGCAAATGGATTTTTTTCTAAAAAAGCATTCAGTTCGTTTGCATTATTGGGTGCGATACTCACAAAAAGCACATCATTTCGGCTTTTATAAGAAGCGACAAGTTTATTAAGCGCAGGCATTTCCCTTTGGCAAGCGGTGCATCCGATAAACCAGAAATTGAGAACCAGTAACTTGCCCTGGCAGGTTTTGCGGTTATAAACATTTCCGTTCAAATCAGCAAAATGAAAGCCGGGAAGCGGTTTCCCTTCCATTTTAAAAAATTGATAATATAATTCACCAAATCTTATGATGTTTTCAGTAATCGCACTATCGGTTACATCAATTATTGGGTAAAGTTTATAATAATTTGAGGAATCGTTCGATTTCAATTTTAACGGTAAATATTTGCCGCTCATAACTTTTTTCAAAAAGAAATCTTTTGCAATAAGAGAATCGTTTTCATCGTAAGAAATAATATCGTCTGAAAGCCTTACATCATTCGACCAATAAGTCCAAAAATTCATGAAATTGCTTAAAATATATTTCGGATATTGTATTGGACCCCCAGGTTTTCCAGGCATACTATTGTTGCAGGAAAAAAGGATAATGGTGAGCAAACTGATAATAGAAATGATAATATTTTTGAAGAATATTTTTTTCATAAAGATTTTTTCTACAAAGCAACAGCTATAAACTATGGACATTGAACGATCAACCTACTTTTCCGTAAATTCATCCAGCAGTTGCATCACTTTTGCACCATCTTCCGCGGTGCATGGATTGGGCCCTTTGTCTAAAAAATAATCAACGATTTTTTGTATCAAAGGTTGCTGCACATGTTCAAGTGGTTCAAACAAAATGTTCTCTGCTTTTCCATTTTTAATGATCTCAATTTTTTTATGTTCGAAAATGGGAAAACGAATTTTCCCTTCAGAACCCTGTATTTCGCAAACGTCTTTTACATTTTCATCATGGACATTAAAACACCACAAACCATTAAAAATAACGCCTGATTTAAACAAAATATTTCCACTTACAATATCATCGGCATTATAGAATTTAGATTGATTGACAGAGTAGCCGGAAGCTTTTTCAATATCGCCAAAGAACCAGTACATCAGATCGAGCTGGTGAGGAGCAATGTCGTGAAATAAGCCACCACCGGACAGCTCAGGGCTTATACGCCAGGCAACTTTTGGAATGTTCAGCGCTTCTAAAGGAAGTTGTTTTTTGTAAAATTGTAATCTTGCAAAGCGTACATCGCCAATCACCTTTTCTTTTAATAATTGTTTTACCTTATTGAAAAGTGGCTGTCCGCGCCGGTAATGTGCAACTGAGACTTTGATGTTTTTTTCTTCTGCAACCTTAGCGATCATGTTTGCAGATTCAAAATTTAGAGCCATCGGCTTTTCAATATAGACAGGCTTTCCTGCATGCATGGCGGCGATCGCATATTTTTCATGAAATGCCGGCGGCGTAGCAATATAAATTGCATTTACTTCATCATCACTGATCAGATCATTTGCATTGCTATACCATTTTGGAACGCCATGTCTTGCTGCATAATCCTTTGCTTTTTCTGCATCACGACGCATTACTGCTACAAGTGAAGAGTTATTTACTTTATTAAATGCAGGGCCGCTTTTGACTTCTGTAACATCGCCGCAGCCGATGATTCCCCAACGGATTTTTTGCATATTTTCTTTTTTTTGACACGAATTTCACGAATGTACACGAATTAATTTCGCCATAGATACACCCATTCACACAGATAAATTCTTTAATTATTTCAAAGAATCAGCAAAAGAAGAAATAATGTAGAATCTTATTTTTTCCTGTATGTTATTCACATTTGTGTGAATTACTTTTATTTCACTTTATAATCTTTATATACTATTATCGCTCTTCAATCCGTTTAACTCCAAAAATTAAGAATCTTATGAAACAATTATTTACTCTTCTGCTTATTTTTTCTGCATTTACAATTAATGCCCAACCAAAGCTTTCTTTGCACAAATCCTCTTCGTCCATTAAACCGGTTATTGAAAAGGTAGCTCGCGATTATTATCAGAATTTCAATAATATCAAAGGTGATACAGTCAATGAAAATGGTACTACTATTGAGTTTGCAAGTAAAATTTCTCCCGAAGGTTCTTTGCAAACGTCAATTACAAAATATGTGGATCCCTATTCTTATACCTGGCAAACAACTATGTTTGAATCAGAAGATTATAACGCTGCTGCAGCGAAATACAAAGAATATTTCCGACAGTTAAATAATTGCACCCTTACTTTTTACGACAAAACATCTTATAAACTTGTAGGTAACTATGATACTCCGGATGAGGAGCGCGCTTTTGCATCAAGTATTTTGCAACTCAATGGTACCAATCGTGATCTTCAGCTTTTTAAAGTAGAAGTAGCGCTTAATTATTCTATGCCATCCTGGACAGTGAAAGTGATGATCTATGAAAAAATCGCTGACGATAAAATAAGGCCGACCAACGGTGAGTTTAATTTTTAAAAGAAGTAAGTGATAAGAAAATGAATTTACCGCTGATTAAAAATCGCTGTTATTTATTCTTTTACTGAAAAATTAAAAATCAGTGAAGATCCGGTTCACTTTTACAAATCTGGGAATAAAATAAGAATTCATTTCTGAGATAATTATACCCCTGCTTTCTGAAGCATGTATAAATTTCAGGTCGCCGTTTTTGTTTTCTGTAATGATACCGAGAT
>DATILZ010000654.1:0-3331 GCA_035475995.1 Hanamia sp.
ATTGCGTTCTATTTGATAGGCATAATGGGCAATGTCATAATCACCCAGAGGAAGCTTGAGCCACTCCGCAAAAGCGCCGATGATTGCAACTACCAAAGTGGAGGAAGTTCCTAATCCTGAGCCTGCAGGAGCATCTACGAAAGTAGATAACCTGAAACCTTTTTTCGGAAACTCATAATCTTTATAAATGCGATTATAAACTCCTTTTAAAAGATCCAATGTTCCATTGATTGGCAATTCAGCTGACCATTCAAATTGTTGTTGTTCTTTGCGGTCCAAGGCTTCAACGATTATTTTATTTTCTTCCATCAGTTCAATATTTGCATAAGCAAAAAGTGAAACAGTTGCATTGAGAATAGCGCCGCCAAACTGATCGCTGTAAGGGCTTACATCAGTTCCGCCGCCAGCCAGGCCAATGCGCAAAGGCGCTTTGCTACGGTAAATCATTAAAGTAGATTTCTTTTAAAAAATTCGTAGGACTCATAACAGGCAAAGAAGGAAAAAGAAACGTAAAATCTTTTACATTTCTTGTAATGAAGTAATCGATCTTTGATTTATATGCTAAGAAGTACAAAAGGCCATCTTCGGTATCTTTATATTTTTCTAAAGGATAGTATAAAAGATCTTTTGAAAAAGGGACAACATTCATAGTTTTACACATTTCCCTGAAAGCAGACAAAGGATCAATTCTTTTTTCTTTTCTAAGAATATAAAATGTATTTGCGATTACACTTTCAGAAATATATAAATTGATTATTTCTCTACCTCCAAGAATAATTATTTCATTGATAGCATCCAACTCATGACTCCTCTCCATCAAAAGATCAATAATTATGTTGGTATCTAAAAAAATTTTATAAGCCATGTTTTTTTCTCAAATATTCTTCTTTTTGTTTATCTAGTTCCTCATCTGATATATTCACCGGATGAGTATATTTTCGAATCCGTTCCAAAAGAGAAGGCTCATTGCTTTTAGTTCTTTCAGGCATGGATTTTTCAGAGAATTTATCCAGGTAATGCTCGACCACAGAAGAGAGACTTACTTTTCTCCTGGCGCTCGCCCTCTTTGCCCGTGCGACAATTTTATCATCCACGTTTAAAGTTAACTTAGTTTTCATTGCTAATTTTTTATAAAGTTACGTAATAAATATCTATACGTAAGATAGTGACGAATTTTCTGTAGGATCGTGCCGAGGCGTGTTCATTTATGCCAAAGGCAAATAAAAAGGATCATATTATTATAAGAAACATTACTTCTAAAATTCTTATTCTACCTTTTAATACCGGCTTCCTTTATAATTGCATCCACCATCACTTTCCAGTTATATTTCTTCTTTTCTTCTTTCAAAAAAGGCAGGAAGTAATTTTCTCCCAACCCGAAATATTCTACAATTTTTTGTGCAATACTTTCTGCATTTGGTTGTGCAATTAATCCCACTTTTTTATCAGGAACCAAAGATGGCAAGCCACCGACATCTGTAACGATCATGGGAATTTCAAAATGATAGGCGAGTGGAGTAACGCCGCTTTGAGTGGCGCTGCGATAAGGTTGTATCACACAATCAGCAGCGCATAAATAATATTTTACTTCACTGTTAGCAATGAAATGAGTATGTAAAATAAGGTGATCTTTTATTTCAGGATCATTTAATAATTGCTGATAATTTTTTTCATCGTCATAAAACTCTCCGGCGATTAAGAGTTTTAAATCTGCAATCTTTTGCGCAGCAATCACTTTTTTAAACGCCTCCAACAAAATATCCAACCCTTTATATTTCCTGATAAAACCAAAGAATAAAAGGATTCTATCATTTGCATTTATTCCTAATTTATTCCTTGCTTCTTGTTTACTGATTATTTCTCCAAAATTATCGTACAATGGATGTGCAATGAATTGTGCAGGTTTATTTTTGGTAAATTGATGCAGATCAGCAAGTACTTTTTCACTCATGGTGATAAATGCATCCACTGGTTTGATAAAATATTTTGTCAATAATTTTTCTCCCGGCAGTTTTTCATGCGGAAAAATATTATCAGCAATGCATACAATTTTTGTGTGTCTATTTTTTTTGATCCTTCTCAAAATAGTACCCAGGGACGGCGCCATAAACGGCATCCAATATCTTACTACAACAATATCAGGTTTAATTTTTTTTAATTCATTACCAACTTTAATCCAGTTGAATGGATTGACAGAGTTGATTTTTATTTTGATAGGAATGCCTGCAGGAGCTGGTTCTGTTGAATATTGTGAAGTGCCGGGAAATAGAAAAGAGGGATATTGGTATGAAAAAGTATAAATGGTTGTGTCAAATCCTTCGTCAATAAATTCTTTTGCAAGGCGTTCATTAAATGTAGCAATACCGCCACCGCGCAGAGGATATGCAGGCCCGATGATAATGATGTTCATAGTTCATAGTTCTTAGATTGTAGTTCGTCGTTTTAAAGTTGAGCTTCAAAGTTAGTTGAAAGTCGAAAGCTCAAAGTTGAAGGTTGAAAGCTTGTTGTTTAATTCCAATAGACAAACAAATAGTTAGAATTCGTGTCTTTTCCATTTTCCAATTTGATATTTCATCATTGCACATTACACATTTTCACACTTTCACATCAGCTAATCTTTTCCTCAATATAATAATGATTTCTTTCGGGACCGTTTCTGGAGATCAGTTCACCCAAAAAGCCGGCAAGAAAAAGCTGGGATCCGATGACCATGGCTATTAATGCTATATAAAATAACGGCCTTTGTGTCATTCCTGTTTGATCAAAAAAGAATTTAGTAAGAGTGAGGTAAAAAATAACGATAAATCCGAAAAGAAAAAATGCTGTGCCCCAGAGGCCAAAAAAATGCATCGGATTTTTTCTAAATTTTCCAACAAACATAATGGAAGCGAGATCAAGGAATCCATTCACAAAACGATTCCATCCGAATTTGGTAACGCCATATTTTCTCGGCCGGTGCTCTACTACTTTTTCACCAAATTTTTTGAAGCCCGACCATTTTGCGATGACCGGAATATAGCGATGCATTTCACCATAAACCTCGATACTTTTTACTACTTTATGCTTGTAGGCTTTTAAGCCACAGTTGAAATCGTGAAGGTAAATTCCGCTCGCTCTTCTGGTGGCTGCGTTAAAAAACTTTGAAGGTAAATTCTTTGTGAGTTTGCTGTCGTATCTTTTTTTCTTCCAGCCGCTTACAATGTCGTAATCCTCTTCCAGCACCATATTGCGCAGTTCAGGAATTTCATCAGGACTGTCCTGCAGATCAGCATCCATCGTGATTACTACTTCACCTTTGGCCATTTTAAAGCCTTCATTCAATGCCGCGCTT
>DATILZ010000655.1:0-2755 GCA_035475995.1 Hanamia sp.
TTTACGGATATCTGTTATTGCCAGGCTTAAAATTTCGCTGTCTGTTTCATCCAGCTTTGGTTCTAAAACCAGCGTATGTGTTTGAATGATGATGCCATTTTGAACCATCAGATAATTTACATAGGCGGTATCTTTTTCCCTCAGAAGTGAGAACACATCCAGGTTTGTAAATGACTGAGTAACCACTACAGATCTTGCCTGGTAATTTTCCAGTCCTTCCACTTTTCGCTTGATGATTGCTGCTTTTTCAAACTGCAATTGCGCTGCATAATAATTCATTTCTTCTTTGTAACGCTGAATCACAGGGCTTAAATTTCCTTTGATCATTTGTTTTATTTGCTGCAATCCTTCATCATAATCTTCTTTGCTTTGCAAACCTTCACAAGGGCCTTTGCAATTTCCCAAATGATATTCAAGGCAAACTTTAAATTTATTTTTTAAGATATTTTGTTCGGTAAGATTCAATTTGCATGTACGTAATGGAATAAATTCTTTTATAAAATTTAATAACTCCCGTACCCTGCCAACAGAAGTAAACGGCCCCAAATATTCAGAACCATCATTAATCCGGTTTCGCGTTAAAAAAATTCTTGGAAAAGGTTCATTTTTGATTACAATATAAGGATACGTTTTGTCGTCCTTCAAATTGATATTGAACTTTGGTTGAAATTGTTTGATCAAAGAATTTTCCAAAAGAAAAGCATCCTGTTCACTATCTACAATCGTAAATTCAATACGATCAATTCTTTTGACAAGTTCCTGTGTTTTATAACCATTAAATGTTTTGGTAAAATAAGAACTTACTCTTTTGCGGATATTCTTTGCCTTTCCAACATAAATCAATTGGTTCTGATCATCAAAATATTTATAAATTCCCGGGTGAACGGGCAAGCTTTTTATAATGGTATGAAAAGTTTCAGCGGTCATATTTCAACACTTATTTTAAATTCATCAATCATCAAAATCCCAAATCATTTTTTCTTCTTTTACCAGTGGTTGTCCGTGTGCAGGCTGAATTATAGTTCGAATGCTATACCATTTATTTACAAGCCACGTTAGCTGTGTCGTAGTATCTGCATTTTCTTTTACCATGTAAATACGATCAATGGAATTCGTTTCGGGGTTCATATATACGTCCCAATGCGTGATTTTAATAGAATCCGGCAACTTCTTTTTTGGATCGTATGAAAATGTAAATGCATTGATCGTTTGATCCAGAAAAGATTTTTCAGAAAATAATGAATACATATTTGCAGAATCAATTACAGGCGTAAGAAATGGTGTAGCATTCTTCCGGATATCTTCTCTTTTTAGCCACATAGAATCCTTTTTACCGTTTATAGAAATAATTTTTAATGGAGTGACGCCCATAGAATCAAGTATTCTCAACTGGCCTTTTAAAAAATCAGTAACCGGAAAAATATTTTCAATTTGTCCGGAGCTATTTGATGAAGCAGTATTGTTTTTTTTTGAAGAGCAGGCAGTAAAAAAAATAAAAAAAACAGGTACGATAAACGCGAATAATTTTTGCATCCGCAAAATTACGAATAAAAAAAAACCGTTGCAGGGTACGAAGCAACGGCTTTAGAAAAAATGAGTTAAAAAAATAAAACGAAGAAAAATCGTTTTTATTGCAATAATAATCTATCTCGATATTCCAATTCTTATGCCATAATCTATGAAATGCTCTTTCGACGGATAATAACTTTTATAAGTTGATAACAACTGGTAGCGCACATCCGGGCCAATATGCCATCTAATTTTTTTGACATAGAATGTAATATAAGAACCAACATGACCGGCAAGATTTACGTTACGCATCAAAGACGGATCGTTAATGTAATATCTGCCATCAGACGAAATAACAAATGCATTTTTCTTTAAAACTACTGAAGGATCAACGGTAGAAACTGCATTAATTTCAATTTTTTCATTCTTCCAAATGTTATATTTCAGGCCAACCGGAACCGACAATTCAAAGCTATAATTGGTAAGCGGAATACGGTTAGGGCTTTGTCCATTTCCGTAATTTGTAACATAGCTTTTTGAATAAGCTACAGAATTTTTATCAATAAAAGTAAGGGAAGCAAATGTAGGATGAATCAGATTTGATACATTATTATAACCGGAATAACTAATATTTCCGCCGGTTATAAAACTGAATTTTTTAGACATTTTATAACTCATTTCGGCACCGGTTTCAAAACCAATTTTCACCGTTCTTTTTAATCCAAAAGAAGGGTCATTCGGCAAAATTATTACAGAGGAAACATTTGAAGATGAAGCAGGCTCATCTCTTTTTTTGTTAAATGAAACTGAGCCAACAGCAGGTGCTACGTAAAATGTCCACTCAACATTCTTATTCTTTTTTCTTTTAATTTTTTTGGTATTAACCTGCGTTTTATTATTATTTATTGTATTTGTAATATTCAGAGAATTAATAGTATTATTTCCTGTCCGTATCATATTGTCAGGGTCAGGTTCGGTAGCTTTACTATCTTCATTTATTAAATTAACTACATCCGGTTCAAAAATTACCGGAAGGAAAAATGGATAAGTTAAAACGTTTTTCAAACTATTTGTTGCTTTGCTAAAAAGTAAATTATCTGTATTAACTGATAAATCTTTGGGCGTAATATTGATCGTTACGATCTTTCCTTCATACAGTTTTTCATTTATTGAATTATTTTCGAATTCAGTCTGCAGTTCTTTCAGCTCCTTTTGATTACTATTTTGAGAAATATTAAAGCCTAAA
>DATILZ010000656.1:0-1952 GCA_035475995.1 Hanamia sp.
CGTAAGTATGGTGAGGGATGCGGAATATTGGCCGGCTTTTTCATACATTGCATTGAGTATTTTAATTGGATTGGCAGCTACGTTGGGTGGAATTTCTATAATAAAATATTTATAAAAATGGTGAACAATCCTGATGCTAAATTGTTACGGATTTTTCTGGGCGAATCGGATAAATACCATCAGCAGCCACTTTATGAAACGATTGTTTTTGAAGCAAAAAAGCAATCACTTTCAGGAGCGACCGTTACGAGAGGCATTATGGGTTTTGGGCCAAACAGTAAAGTGCATACCGCAAAACTTTTTGATATTTCTACGGATCTTCCGGTAATTGTAGAAATTGTGGATACACTGGATAAAATAAATTTGTTTGTGAAAACGGTAGAACAGCTTTTTGAAGAATCAAAATCAGGCGGATTGATCACGATTGAAAAAGCAGAGGTGATCAGGTATCAGTCGGGGAAAAAATAGAGTTAAGATTCAAATAATTCAATAATTAACACTCAATAACCAAATAATAACAACCAATGTACGTTTTACATCCATGGCATGGCGCTACTACAGGGGATGAAGCGCCGCAAATAGTAAATGCGCTGATTGAAATACCGCAAGGATCAAAATCAAAATATGAAATAGATAAAAAGACGGGATTATTAAAATTAGATCGCATTATTTATTCGTCTTTTCATTACCCGGTCAATTATGGCTTTATTCCGCAAACACTGGGAAAAGATGGCGATCCTCTGGATATTCTGGTGATGTGTTCAGAATCTATCCAGCCTTTGTGCCTGGTAGAAGCTTTTGTAATTGGCAACATGCAAATGATAGATTCCGGACTTATTGATGATAAAATAATCGCCGTTGCAGTGCGCGATCCGGGTGTCAATTATATTACAAACCTGGAGGAAGTGCCTCAACATATTTTTAAAGTTTTAAAGAATTACTTTGAGCAATACAAAGTTTTGGAAAATAAAAAAGTAGAAATAAACGATTTCCAGGAAAAAGAAAAAGCGTTTGAAATTATTAATGAATCGATTCAATTTTATAAAGAGACTTATCCCAAATAACTGGAAAAGAACCAAAACAAACAAATGAAAAAGGTATTACTGGCTACATGTATCTTCATTGGATTTTCATGTGTAAAAGACAAAACTCCCGGCGATCCGGAACCAGAATATTATACCAGGTGCGGCACGCTGTTAACCAAGCCTGTATTAGATAGTTTTGTGCCTCCTACTTATTATATCAGCGCCATTGTTGCTTTCAAAGAGGGAAATGAAGTAGTTCATTTTCATGGTGAAGTTACGGGTGATCACGACGGCTCGTGGTTTTTATCCCGCTACAATAAAGACAGTACTTATTGTACAGATCCGGTTAAAAAATAAGAAGATGTTTTTTTGACAAGACGTTGATGTATTTTAAAATTTTCCGGCAAACAAGGAAATAAGAGCGATTCTTATTTTATGTTTTCTTCAATCCATTTATATAAGTATTGGATCGTTTTTCCCAGATTTTAAATTTGTTCTGAGATGAAGGGCATGGAACTTCATCATCTTTTTCTCTATGAGTTATTGTTCGAAAACAGCCTTTGCATTCTTCCCAAATTTAAACAAAAAACTTGATGCCTTATTTAATATGATTCCGTTAGATAATTAAATTAATTATTCAAACCCATGCCAGGCAAAGATCTCCAAACAACCTAAATTCAATTCGCAAATCAATTATTTCTTCTTTTATAAAATTTGCATTGATAAACCCCTCGCCGTTTTCAAAGAATAATTCATGAAGCTTCATATTTTTTTTAAAACTTAATGCTCCCTTTCCGTGCCATTTATAAATTGCTTCTTTCGTACTCCAGAAGAGTGTGGGAATAGTTGAAGGTTGAACGTTGAAAGTTGATGAAAGTTCAAGTTCTGATTCGCTCAAAAATCTCTTTTTGATGAGTTCAATTTTTG
>DATILZ010000657.1:0-4692 GCA_035475995.1 Hanamia sp.
CTTTTCGGGCATTGGCTTAGGGATGAACAATGTTTTCGGATCTAAAGAAATTTTTGGATACAATTATAGTTACAACGGTCTTAATAAAATACCAGTAACGCTCCCGGCTACACGCAGTTTTTACATTGGTTTATTCATGACGTTTGGTATTGACAGGCGCGACGATTTTATAAATGAGAAATTATGAGGAATAATTATTACCCGTAAAAATTATTATAAACAATAAAAAATAAAACATGAAAAAGACGATCTTAATTATTGCATCAGCATTTATGATGTACTCTTTTGCAAATGGACAGGATGCTTATACCAAACAAATGCAACAACAGGTAAAGATGCTGGATAATGCAAATACTATAAAAGAGTATGAGCAACTGGCAGCAAATTTTATGCGCCTTGCACAGGCAGAAAAAACACAATGGCTTCCTTACTACTATTCTGCATTCTGCGATGCTAAGGTTGGCTGGCTGAAACAGGATGATCCAGATAATATAGAACCTTTTGCCAACAAGGCAGATGAAGAAATAAAGCAGGCGCAGGCACTGATAGATACCGGAAAACAGAAAACAGAATTATCAGAATTGTATTGCGTACTCAGCATGATAAACAGGGCAAGAGTATTTATCAATCCTTCAACTTATGGAAGGCAATACGGGCCTGCTGCCAGCAGATATATCCGTCTTGCGGAAAAAGCAAACCCTGATAATCCGCGGGCTTTATATCTTGATGGTTGGGAAAAATTCAGCACACCAAAAATGTGGGGTGGGGATAAGTTAAAGGCTAAAGAATTATTAGAGACTGCAAAACAAAAGCTGGATAATAATACAGTTTCCGGAATAGAACCTCATTGGGGAAAAAAGGAAGTGCAAGATATTTTAAACCAATTGAAATAAATTTTATAACATTTAAAACTTACAACTATGTTTTTCGGAATAATCATTTTAATAAGAATTCTCTTTGCAGCATGCATGGTATTTATTATAGGCTATATCTTTGGAAATTTTTCAAAAAAACCAACATTGGCAGCCATTTCAAAAGTAGCGTCTATACTGGCCATAGTGTTATTTATATCAGCCAATATTTTCTTTTTCCGTTTTAACGGCTGGCATCATCGTAATAATGGATGGAAGGGTTCTTGCGAATATTATCAGAAAGATAGCGTGATCCATAAATAAATCTTTCATCTGGCCGTTTTTAACCGGGCAAAGTTGAGATTCTTTTCTCTCTTTAGGAAGACATCAGGCAACTTCCTATCATCAGATTTTGGTTACAAAATCTAAAATGTTTCATCCACTGTTGCTGTTTCAATCGTCGGCTTACCGCAGTTGGTGTTGAGCGTGCGTTTTGAAGTGATGGCCTAACAGCTGGATATAATATGGAAGGTTGAGTAACGGCCAACACAGGTTCCGAAGAATGCGCCTGGCGGGAAACGATCATCGCCGCACATAGGTATTTGTTGCAAATCTATCTGCTTCGAATTCATAAAAATTCCGGTAATAGTGGGCGGCCGCATGAAGGCCGTCAATATAGTAAGGCACGATGAAATACGGCATGTCAAAATAAACATATTTTGAAAAAATAGTTTGTACCGATTTTGGCTTTATTTTTTTTGAAGCAGGGTTTAACCATGTATTAAAAATTTGGTATTCATTATATTGAAAGCGGTGCACTATTTCGTGAGCAATTATTCTACCTTTTGTATAATAAGTTTGTGATGTGTCAACATACACAATAGCTCTTCCAAAAGTTACCCCCGAAGAAACAGGTGAATTTGGCAAGTGCAATTCTTTATCGGCTTTGAAAATTATTTCACCCGTTCGTAAACTAGTCGCCAAATCAAACCTGCCATATTTATCTGCAAGTATAGTTGCAACAACCGCTTCAGGCAATAAGCGGACTTTAAACTTTTTTTGTGTACCGAAAGAAAAATCAAATCTTAAAAACCCATAATCAATGTTCCAGTTTTGCAGGAAGGGCGCATACATCGCCGCATTTTCGATAATCGAACTTCCTGCAGCATGCAACAATTTTGCAGGCCATGCATAAATGTCTTTTTGATTTTTATTTACCAAGTAAAGAGTTTTTTTTCCTGTATAATTTAATAATCCCCCAATATCACCTTGCCAGAATCCTTTCAGAAAAGCCTTCCTCCAATTTACTTCTTTAGGTCTGTTTATTATAGCTCCGATACCCGAAGAAATACCTCCAAAAGCAATATTGTAAACAAATAGTGTTTGTTCCTGGTGCTGGGCAAAGACATTTAAGTGAAGAAATAGTAAGAGCGTTATGGTGATTTTTTTCAAGGGATAATTTTAATTTCTCACCGCAGCTGGTGTTGAGCGTCCGGGAGGATCGTTATTATTTCTCACGAAGTTTTTCTAAAGCGATAGGAATGTCTCCTACACAATACAGGGTGGTTAAGAAAGATCAGATAGATTGCAACTTTTATAATTTATCAATCATTCTGCATGAGGTCAGAACAAAGCGCCTGTTTTTTTAGTCCATAGACTTTCTGCTACATGGAGGCTTTTGAAACAGGTGTGCCGGCAAGATATAATTTAAACGGTTCCCAATACATCTTATGCCACCCTGAGTCCAGTCCGTCAAATGCATCATCAGGCACATTTGCATGTATTGCATGCAGTATCGTATCTGCCCCTTTTTGTGCAAGATAAATAATAAATGTAGAATCAATGTCATCGTTGCTCCAGCTTTGTGCCCTCCATGTTTGCACAATAAGCCTGTTTTTTACCAGCTGAAGATTCCTGCCGGTAATGTATCCGTTATGCGCTGAAAAGATGCTTCCTTCTTTATCAGTAATTTCAGCCGGCGCACCGGTGGCTTTAGAATGTTTATCCGCATTCATATATATTTCATACAAGTCCTTTGGCAGCGTGTTTTTAAATAACACATCCTGCACAATTGTTTTAGACATAATCATATAATTTAAGAATGTAAAAAATAGAATTTTAAATACCTGAAAGCGACATTGTAACCGTTGGAAATGCTAAATATTCATTTTACTAAAATACAAAACTTTTTCTTTATCTGCCAGCTAAATATCCATCCACTGTTGGTGTTCCAATCGCGGGCTCACAGCAGTTTGTATTGAGCATGGCTTTGAAGCGGTGGCCCACCAACGGCTAACTTGATGCTATCATTCAACTCTTCATTATTTACCCAATTCTAATTCAAAAATAGGATTCCGTTCAATTCGTTTTGTTGGTGCAGCGCCACTTCATGCAACGTCATTAACCTCTCCCTTCCTCCAGTCTTAAATGGGTTACTCCATATCGTTCAAATTCCTGTTTGTATTTTTCCTGAATGGCCTCCAGCTCTTTCATAAGCCTGGGATTATTGAACACATCCAAAGGTTCCATTTTGCCATACTTTTCTTCGAAATCCCTGTCTGCCAGTGCATAGGGCAAATGTTGCTCCACTGCATGGGCTTCATATTGGTCAGTGATTACCTCGCATTCATCGTCCAATTGATGTGAAATTCCAAATTCAGTATCATTCAAAGGGCTGCAATGCATGAATGCATCCAGTTCGGGCAATTCATGATAACCGAGTTCACACACTGTATTAAATATGTCAAAAGCCATTTCCCGGTTATCGTAGGGAAAACCAATGGTTACAGTACCGGCCATGTATAGTTGCTTCGCCAGTTCAACAAGTTCGTCGGCAGTAAAGGTGATGGTAATTTCTTTCATAATAATTGTTTTGTAAGGGACTACTTCTCCGGTTTTTTAAAATTTTCTAATACAGTTTTATATGCTTCATTGCTCAAAATAATCTCACGTTTTAAAATAAATACATCTCCATTGTTACTTGCCGAATAATTTGACAAAGTCCATCCGTGGAGCGTAAGCATGTTAACGATGGTCAGATCATCCAGGTGCCACTTTTTATCAACTTTTACAAAAATGCTCTTTAAGCTATCTGGTAAAACCTTTGGCATGTCCGCATAATTAGCCTGCTTGTTGTAAACATAGCAAACAATCTCTAACTTTCTATTCTGGGCAAGAGAATAATATCCGATCGCTAATGCAAAAAACGTGAATAATACTTTCTTCATAAATTTTATTTATTGGATTTCTTGCTTCTCTTTAGGAATTAATCCTGTTAATCAAACCATCCTGCAAATCCTGATTCAGATGATATTTTACAGTAAATGTACAAAGTAAAATATAGCTCCTTTTTCTATTCCTGAACAGTTTTAACAGTATCAAACCAAGAAGGTTTTAGCTGACACTTTTAAAGAACGAACGCTGAAATAAACCTTCTTGGTTTTTATGGCACTCAATGCCTGCAACTCAAAAACCAGTTGATTAATTTTTTCATTGTATATTTTATTCTTGAACAGTTTCTGACTGTATCAAACCAAGAAGGTTTTCGCTGACACTTTTAAAGAACGGACACTGAAATAAACCTTCTTGGTTTTAAGACCGTCCCTTCAGCCCACTTGCTGCAAACGTAAGCGGCTGGCTTCTTTGGTGTTAAAAGACGTGGTGATTGTTGAGGTTGCCCCTTTATTTAATTGTTCTTCTTCTGCTGTTTTTATAGAACAAAGTACCAGCTTTGGTTTAATTCTGCCGGCATTATCATTATTTATTGAGCTTCCATAAACCAAGGCCAATCCTTGAACCAATCAGAAGTTTAGGCTCAAAAGCAGTAAACTTGTAATTGCTG
>DATILZ010000658.1:0-10772 GCA_035475995.1 Hanamia sp.
CCGGTGACAATGATGAAAAATCACCAAATAACAAAATGGTAATTGTAGATTCCTCTGTTACTACAAAAAATACAGTTAGCATCAAAGGCCAAACGATTCCATACACTGCAAAAGCAGGCACACTGCCGGTTTGGGACGAAGATGGCAAACCAATCGCTTCCGTTTTTTATACTTATTATGAGCGAAGTGATGTAAAAGACCGCGCTTCACGGCCATTGGTTATTTCTTTTAACGGCGGTCCGGGCACGCCTTCTGTATGGATGGAAATTGGCTATACCGGCCCGCGCATTTTAGATATTGATGATGAAGGTTATCCGGTAGAACCGTACGGTTTGCGGGATAATCCAAATTCAATTTTAGATGTGGCCGATATTGTTTACGTTGATCCTGTAAATACAGGGTTTTCAAGAAAAGTAAATAATGATATTCCTGATTCAAAATTTTATGGTGTAAATGAGGATATTAAATACCTGGCAGAATGGATTAATACATTTGTAACAAGAAATAACCGTTGGGCTTCGCCTAAATTTTTGATTGGAGAAAGTTATGGAACGACAAGGGTTTCAGGACTTGCACTGGAGTTGCAGGACGCGCAATGGATGTATTTGGATGGCGTTGTTTTGGTATCGCCGACTGATTTAGGAATCAAACGTGATGGCCCGGTCGGTGAAGCATTGCTGCTTCCGTATTACGCTGCTACAGCCTGGTATCACAAAGCATTGCCAGCGGATTTGCAAAGCAAAGATTTGACCGACATGCTTCCGGAAGTGGAGAGTTTTACTATTAACGAATTGATTCCGGCTTTGACAAAAGGAAGCACATTGACTGATGAGCAAAAGCAAGCGATTGCTTCTAAAATGTCCCGCTATTCAGGATTATCAGAGAAAGTAATTCTGCAACATAATTTAATCATTCCTGCAAATTTTTTCTGGAAGGAATTGCTGCGTGATAAAGGATTTACCATCGGAAGATTGGATTCACGTTACCGCGGTATTGATAAGCAGGATGCAGGTGAATCACCTGATTACAATGCTGAACTTACTTCATGGCTACACTCTTTTACTCCGGCAATAAATATCTATTTGCGCGAAGAATTAAAATACAAAACCGATTTGAAGTATAACATGTTTGGAAGAGTTTGGCCCTGGGATAATAAGAATAATCAAACAGGCGAAAATCTGCGTCAGGCAATGGCACAAAATCCTTTTTTACATTTAATGATTCAGTCAGGCTATTATGACGGCGCGTGTGATTTTTTTAATGCAAAATATAATTTGTGGCAGATGGACCCCGGCGGAAAATTAAAAGACCGAATCAGCTGGCATGGCTTCCGCAGTGGTCACATGGTGTATATGCGCAAAGACGACCGCGCCACAGCAAATGAACAAATAAGGCAATTTATCATTCAGTCAATTCCTAAAAAGGGAGAAGGAGCGAAGTTTTAAAACCAGATAAATATTTTTAAAAAAATCCCTTCAATTGAAGGGATTTTTTGTTGTTATATTTTTAATAATTCTAAACATAACCTCTTCACTTTTTTTCTGCAAAAACTTTTCTATTTGCGCTCTTTCTTTTTCAATCAAATCTCTTCTCAACTTTTCATCTTTAAAAAGCAACATCATTTTTTCTGCAATGTCTTTAAAGTTTTCAGGATGGGCATAAAGCGCCGAATCACCAAAATATTCAGGAAGTGCAGCGGTAGAAGAAACTATGGCCGGAACTTTATATTTCATCGCTTCTAATGCTTGTGTAGCATCATTTTCATAAACCGGAACGTGAATCATTACATAAGCAGAAGCAATTATTTTTTCTGTCTCCGATGCCGATAAATTTTCTAAAACCTTCACTTCATCTTTAAAACGGAAAAGCCTTAACGATTCTGCAAATTCATTGTATTTAATTCCTGGTTTTCCGGTAATAATTAATTGCATTTTACTCTTTTGTCTTTTTTTAAAAAAAGAAAATGCTTTTAATAAATTCAATAAATTTTGTTGCGGGCCAATGATTCCATTGTAAAGAAAATACTCATTTCCTTCAGCATATTTTTCTTTAATTGACACCTTTTCTTCAAAAGTTAATTCAGTAAAATCATTACCAATTTTAGGATAAAGAACGTTTATTCTTTCTTCATTTATTTTATATCGCTGTATAATTTCTTTTTTAAAAAAATCGGAATCCACAATAATTTTTTCGGCTTTATTGAAAAAAAATCGGGTATTTTTTTTATAAAAACTAACGATATTTTTTTGTAAAAAACCGGGTTGATGAATAAAAGTAAAATCAGGGGAAATTAATAATTGCGGGATTTTCGTTTTTAAAGAAATAAATTTTTCGCTAATAAAAATATCTGCTTTGTGTTTTTTTAGTGCAATGGGAATTTTGAAATTGTACCAAATTTTCCATTGAAAATTACTATCGGATTTACGGTCAATTACAATAGGGATAAGGTTCTGAGGTAAATTTTTTTTTTCAGAAAAAGGTTTATCAAAAATAAAAATGAAAACATGTTCCGGTTCAGAGCCAGCTAACTTTAAAAATATTTCATAAACAGAATTTGAAAAAGATGCGGCATTCACTGCGATTCTCATGGTGGGAAGTTAAAAATAGGAATTCATGTTATTTGTCTGTTTACTGTTAGCTGTTAGCTCATTGTTGATGCCTCATACCTAAAACCTGATACCTACCTCAATATTTTCAACTTGACATTTTCAATTCTTGTCTCACTCACTTTTAAAATATCAAATTGATAATCATCAATAATAATGCGGTCTCTCTGACGTGGAATGGATTCATGAAGATTGATAATGTAGCCGGAAAGCGTTTCGGTTTCTTCATTTTTCCTGAACTTAAGTTTGTATTTTTCTTCCAGGTAATCCAGTTCGAGCCTGCCGCTCAAAAGAAATTCATTGGGCGCTGTTTGCTTATCAACGAATTCTTCCTGCACATCATACTCGTCGTTAATATCACCAAAGATTTCTTCCAATATATCTTCCATAGTTACAATTCCTGCAGTGCCGCCAAATTCGTCCACAACCCACGCAATGCTTTTTCTTTCTTTGGTAAATTTATTGATAAGGTCTGTTGCTTTCATGCTTGACGGAATTACCGGAATGGGTAATAAAACTGAGCGAAGCGTTTCCGGGTTTTTAAACATGTCCAATTGATGAACATATCCCTGCACATTATCAATATTATCTTCAAAAACAATCAGCTTGCTCAATTTTGTTTCGATAAAGCGATCTTTGATTTCTTCAACAGAGGCATTGATGTTTACGGCAACAATTTCTTTTCGTGGTATCAGGCATTCCCGAATCCTTGTTTGTGAAAGCGACAATACATTTTCGAATATTTCATGATTCATTTCAGAATGTTCGTCACTGTCGGTCATGTTTAATTGCTGTACATAATGGGCAAGATCCATTTTTGCAAAGGCTTCCGTCTTGCGTTGAAGTTTTACATTAAAAATATATTTCAAAATCCACTCTGCAAGATCTACAAAGTATTTGGCAATCCATGAAAAAAGAGAGTAAAAGCTTTTTACAAAAAAAGCAATAAAGCCACTTGAAGTAACGGAGTTTCCTTTGGCTCTGAAAAAAGCTTTGAAAATGAGTTGAAAAAACAATAAGATAAAAGCTGCGACTATTATTTCGGCAGCTAGCATAATGTAAGGATTATCTATTGACCAGTATTCCCAAACCACAGATAATACGCCGGCCCATAAAAGGCCATAAATAACAAGAAGAATATTAGTAATTAAAAGCGTGGTAACAATGAACCGCGCAGGTTTTGACAAAAAAATAGACCAGATCCTACCGCTATAATTTCCCTGTTTTTTTCGCAGCTCAACAGATAATTTGTTGGCAGAAATAAACGCGATTTCGATCCCTGAAAAAAATCCGATGACCAATAAAGCGATTACGATCGGTATAAATGTTATCCAGTTCATGTGCTACAAATTTATAATGAAAATGAACGAAGTTTTTAATTATTCAAAAAATCGCGAACAATCTTTTCCGCTTCTTTGCAGGCTTCTTTAAAATTGTGATTGACAATTATATTTTCGAAGTGCTTTTTAAAAGTCATTTCGTAAGTAGATTTATTGACTCTTGCTTGCAAAGATTCATCTGTTTCAGATCCGCGTAATTTTAATCTTCTTTTTAATTCTTCGGCAGAAGGAGCCTGCACAAATATTGAAATGGTATTTACCGGGTATTGTTGCTGCACATGGATTGCGCCCTGAACGTCTATATCCAAAACCGGAACTTTATTTTCTTTCCAGATCCGTTCAATATCTGATTTTAAAGTACCATAATATTTTCCTTCATACACCATTTCCCATTCCAGGAATTCTTTGTTGTGAATTTTTTCTTTAAACTCTTTTTCAGAAATAAAATAATAATCTTTCCCATCCTTCTCATTATCTCTTGGTTGGCGTGTAGTAGCCGAAACTGAAAAATCAAGCGAAGGAAGCTCTTTCATCAAATGTTTTACAATAGAAGTTTTTCCTGAGCCGGAGGGCGCTGTTATTAAAATAATTTTATGGTATTGTTTGCTCATTTGCTGATTTTCAAATTTGCTGATTTTCACAATTTATATTCGCCTGATCTCCGCACCCAATTTTCCTAATCGTTCATCAATATGTTGATAACCTCTGTCTATTTGTTCAATATTCTGGATCACGCTTTTTCCTTCTGCACTCAAAGCGGCAATTAACAATGCAACACCGGCTCTGATATCGGGGCTGTTCATCGAGATCCCACGCAAAGAAAATTTTCTTTCAAGACCTACAACTACCGCCCGATGAGGATCGCATAATACAACCCGCGCACCCATTTCAATTATTTTATCCACAAAAAACAATCTGCTTTCAAACATTTTCTGATGTATCAATACACTTCCTTTAGCCTGCGTGGCCACTACCAAAATAATACTTAATAAATCTGGGGTAAGCCCCGGCCAGGGATGATCAGAAATGGTAAGCATCGAACTGTCTAAAAAAGTTTGTATTTCATAACTTTCCTGTTCGGGGATATGAATATCGTCACCGGAAAAATCCATTTTTATTCCCAGCTGCTGAAATCTTTCCGGAATCACCCCCAGGTGTTTCAGCCCGGCATTTTTGATGACCAGGTCACTTGCGGTCATAGCTGCAAGGCCAATAAAGGAGCCTACTTCGATCATATCGGGAAGAATGGTGTGAGTGGTGCCATGCAATTCTTCTACGCCTTCTATAGTAATCATATTGCTGGCAATACCAGAAATTTTTGCCCCCATACTTTTCAGCATTTTACAAAGCTGTTGAATATAAGGCTCGCATGCAGCATTATAAATGGTGGTAATTCCTTCAGCCAGAACCGCCGCCATTATTAAATTTGCCGTACCGGTTACACTTGGCTCTTCCAGTAAAATATAAGTTCCTTTTAATCCTGAAGAATGTAAATGAAAAAAAGATTCATCAGTATCGTAATCAAAATGAACACCCAGTTTTTTAAAGCCCAGGATGTGTGTATCCAATCTTCTACGGCCAATTTTGTCGCCACCCGGTTTTGGCACATACGCTCTTTTAAAACGGCCAAGCATTGGCCCGGCAAGCATTACACTTCCGCGCAACCTGCCGGTTTTTTTTTGGAAAGAGGGAGAAAATAAATAATCAACATCTACATCGCTGGCCTGAAAACTATATGTACCCGAATCTATTTTCCCGACAGACACATTCAAACCCTGTAGTAGTTCAATCTGAAGATTTACATCAATAATGTCGGGAATGTTATGAATAATTACTTTTTCAGCGGTTAATAAAACGGCAGAAATTACCTGAAGGGCTTCATTTTTTGCACCCTGTGGTGTAATCGTACCTTTTAATTTTTTGCCGCCTGTTACTTCAAATGTTCCCATCTCGAAAAGTGTGCTATTGGAAATAAAAATAAACCCCGGCAAGTTATGTGATGCCAGGGTAAAATTATTTGGTTATTTTATTAATTTTTTCATCAAATCAACTAACCCATCTAAACTCTTCTAATCCTTAAAATCTCTTCTTTCCAAATTTCCGGTTATTCCGGTTATCTCTTCCTCCTCCACCTTGATTGTTGCGGTTATTATTTCTTTGACCAAAATTTTTACGATATTTTCCACCGCCAAATTCTTCACGAACATTTTCAACACGATGCTTCACAAAAGGACGGCTGTTGAATTCGAGCTCACCCTTGGTAATAGCAGACAATTCGGTCTGAATATTATCATCATGAACCAGTTCTTTGTGCCAGTTGCTGTAAGTAAGTTTCATATAATAGGCAATCGAATTAGCAAACCCCTGCCGCTTTTCAGCATCTTCTTCATTCAATGCTTTATCAATAATTATCTCAATATTTTTACCGAGATGATTATACTTCGGATATCTTTTGGGATAAGGAAGAGGGTCGGGTGTAGGCCTTAAAGTTTCACGGGTTGGAATGGGATAAGGACTATCTACATCTAATTTAAAATCAGTGATCAAAAACAAATGATCCCATAATTTATGACGGAAATCCTCCACATTTTTCAACTGTGGATTTAAAAATCCCATCAATTCTACAAGCGCATTGGCATTTTTTTGGCGTTTTTCCCTGTCTTCGATTG
This sequence comes from Hanamia sp., assembly GCA_035475995.1. Taxonomy (GTDB): domain Bacteria; phylum Bacteroidota; class Bacteroidia; order Chitinophagales; family Chitinophagaceae; genus Ginsengibacter. The sequence goes on from DATILZ010000658.1 coordinate 6,616, forward strand.
TCAACACATACTCCGCCATTTTTTGAATGTGACGACCGTATTCTCTAATCGTAAGATGGTTACGGGTTGTATTGTATTCCATGTTATCAACATTTTTCATCTTGCAAATGTATAAATAATAAAATTAGGCTGTTATAATGAGATCAGGTATTATTGGTAATGTATTCTTAAGAAAACACGAATCCTTACTAAAACTTCTTTTACTGTCCTTGAATCCTCTTTTGAAATAGATATTTTTTCTCCAAATGCTTTAAAATCCAAATACTTAACCAAAGCGCGATCAGTGCCCCAACAGAATCCGCTGCCCAATCCAACAATTCAAAATCCCGCCCGGGAATAAAATATTTTTGAAGAAACTCAACCGTAATTCCCCATACAATAACAGCCAGGGTAATACGGATAAAATGATTTATTTTTTGTTGTTTCGAAAAAGAGGATTTAAAATAAGGCAGGCAAAATAAGAAAGTCAATCCTCCAAACAATCCGGCATGTACTAATTTATCAAAGTTTGGAATTTTGTCCATCCATCCAATTTCAGGAACATCACTTCCCGGCATCAGCGTTAAGGTGGCCACAACAAAAAACCAGGCAATGCCTGGCAAAAACATTTTTACAGGAATTTTCCGCTGTTCCATTTTTTATAAAATATTATGAAACCAGCTTCTGGTAAGCCCCGGCATCCAGGAGGTTGTTTACATCTGCCGGATTATCTACTTTTATTTTTACCATCCATCCTTGTCCATAAGGATCAGTATTTACTTTTTCAGGTTCGCTTTCCAGGCCCGGATTTACTTCAGTAACAGTTCCTGCCAAGGGCATAAAAAGATCACTTACAGTTTTCACGGCTTCTACTGTTCCAAAAACGGTTTCAGCTTCGAGCCTTTTGTCTTTGGTATCAATTTCCACATATACGATGTCGCCCAGTTCGTGCTGAGCAAAATCGGTAATCCCTATTGTAGCGACATCGCCATCGATCGAAACCCATTCATGATCTTTTGTGTATTTTAAGTTTGCAGGGAAGTTCATATTTTTAAAATTATTTTTTTAAATAGAATTGCAAATTAATATTTTTATTGATACTTTTTAGCTTCCTTCTTTTTCAATAAAGTGACTTTCATTTTAATATCATGCAACGGCCTGTTATTTTTATCGGTTGGAGCGCCGGCAATTTTATCAATCACATTCAAGCCATCAATTACCTGTCCAAACACCGTATAATTCATATCAAGAAACGGGGAACCGCCGATCGTTCTGTAAACCTCGCGGTGATTTTCGGGAATTTTAATTTTAAAATGCTGTTCTATTTTATCCATTTCACCATCAGTAAAAGTTTTACCTTCTACAATGTAAAATTGTGTAGAGCTACTTGCCTTTTTAGGATTTACATCATCGCTTTCTCTTGCCATTGCCAATGCGCCTTTCTGATGAAAAAGAGAAGTATCAAACTCCGCGGGAATAGTATATTTCAAGCCGCCTTCCCCAAGCTGCTGGCCGGGTTTAGCATTTCTGCTGTCAGGGTCTCCGCCTTGAATCATAAATCCTTTTATTACCCTATGAAATAAAAGGCCGGCATAAAAATGCTCTTTAACCAGCTTTAAAAAATTTTCAGTGGTTTGTGGTGTTTTATGATAAAGCCTTGCAATCATGGTTCCGGAATCCGTTTGTATTTTTACGAATTCATTGCTGACAGGATTGTTTTTCACATTTTTGGAGGCTGTACAGGAAATCAAAAAAGCAAAAAAAAACAGGTAAAATAATTTCTTCATTCTAAAATTTTTTAAAAGGTTCACCTATATTTTCAAAGTAAAGTAAAATATGATCTTTTAAAAAATTTTCCTGCTCCATCATATTGTATTGAGGCAGCTCTTTCAGTTGTTTAAAATGAGGCCATTTTTCATTATCAAAACTTTCCAATTCATAATAACCACTTTGACTGAGAAGTGTGCACACAGCCACATGCATCAAATCCTGTTTTTGCTCTTTGTTGAATTTTTTCTTTGGATTAAAGTTTCCGATTTCCTGAATGCCGATCAAAAATAAGATCGCTTCTACGTCTGGCTTTTTACCGAATTTATTAAAAAACTGTTCTTCTAATTTCCACCAACGCACTTGTAAATCATCTTGTGTTTGCATTGTGCAAAGATAGTTTAGATGAATGGTTTAGATTTGTTTAGAATTATTTAGAGCGTTTAGAGAAGTGGAGAAAAGCACCAAATTTCTAATTATAAACTCACATTATTTCTTCGTTTACTGTTGTTATTTTTAGCTATGTTATTTCCTTATGCCTGATACCTGACACCTCATTTCTTATATTTGCAAACAAAATAATTCAACAAAATGTTACAGGTAAATTTTATAAAAGCAAACAGGGAAGAAGTTTTAAAAGGGCTGGCGAAAAAACATTTTGCGGAAATTTCTTTGGTTGATGAAATTATTTTTTTGGATGATGAAAGGAAAAAACTTCAATTTGAGCTTGATGAAAGACAATCAAAAATAAATTCTTTTTCAAAAGAAATTGGCCAACTGATGGCAAAAGGAGAGAAAGGTTTGGCAGAAGAAAGAAAGCAGGAAGTGGCAAGTCTGAAAAGCTTTTTACAACCGGTTAGTGAGAAATTAAGTGAGGTTGAAAATTCGCTTCATGCCAATCTTATAAAATTGCCAAATCTCCCGCACTCTTCCGTTCCCGAAGGGAAAACGCCCGAAGAAAATCAAATCGTAAGAGAAGGTGGACAAAAACCAATACTTCCCAAAAACGCTTTGTCCCATTGGGATCTTGCAAAAAAGTATGATCTCATCAATTTTGAATTGGGGAATAAAGTTACCGGCGCAGGGTTTCCTTTTTATAAAAATAAAGGCGCAAAATTGCAGCGCGCTTTAATTCAATATTTCCTGGACTTTAATACAGGCACAGGTTACACAGAATATGAACCACCATTTATGGTGAATGAAGCGAGCGCATATGGTACCGGCCAGTTGCCGGATAAAGAAGGACAGATGTATCATGTAACGGCAGATAATTTATTTTTAATCCCAACTGCAGAAGTGCCGCTCACCAATATTTATCGTGATGATATTTTAAAAGAGAATGAATTGCCGGTAAAGATGACGGCCTATACACCATGCTTCCGCCGTGAAGCGGGAAGTTATGGAAAAGACGTTCGCGGATTAAATCGGGTTCACCAGTTTGACAAAGTAGAATTGGTGCAATTAGTACATCCGGAAAAAAGTTATGAAGTGCTGGAAGAAATGGTATCACATGTTGAAAATTTATTGCAGTCATTAAATCTTCCTTACCGCATTTTGCGTTTGTGTGGTGGCGATATGAGTTTTACCTCCGCCCTTACTTATGATTTTGAAGTGTATAGCGCCGCACAACAAAAATGGCTTGAAGTAAGCTCTGTGAGCAACTTTGAAGCTTTTCAAACCAACCGTATGAAGATTCGTTTTAAAGCGGGTGGCAAAACACAACTAGTCCATTCGCTGAATGGCTCTTCTCTCGCTTTGCCCAGAATTGTTGCAGCATTATTAGAAAACAATCAAACAGAAGAAGGAATATTATTACCGGAGGTTTTGCATAAGTATTTTGGCAAGGAGGGAATATAATTTTAAGAATCAGATTTTCAGTTATTTGTTGATTTACTGATCGCTACGGTTCTTTTCCCATAAAAAAATTTATAATGACCCGGGATGTTTAAAATCTTTATTTTATTTCTTGTATGCAGTTTTTTTAGGTTGGTTTCTTTTGCCCAGTTTAATGATTCCGTTCACCATCATTTTTCATTTGCATCTTCAGGCACCATTAATAAAACGCAGGAAAGCAGTTCTTATGTTTTAACCAATGCAGGCGGTTATGAAGTAAGCAAAAAAAAGATTGATTTCAATACAGGCGCATCATGGATTTACGGCAAGCAGGATAAAAAACTTTCCAACAATGATGTTTCCTTTTCTTCAAATCTTGATTTTTTGAAAAATGTACAGAAACTCTATTATTGGGCCCTGCTGAATTTTGACGAAAGCTATTCTTTGAAAATAAATTACCGCTTTCAGTCGGGCGTTGGAGTAGGATATACTTTTGTGAATACTCGGGCTCTGAATCTCGTTGTAAGCGATGGTTTTGTATATGAAACGAGCGATCTTACTGATCCTGTTTTAGGAAA
>DATILZ010000659.1:0-3919 GCA_035475995.1 Hanamia sp.
TGGGAAGCATCTCCATTTCATCAGCAGCGAGCAAAAATGCGCCAACACCTTTAGGGTCATTTGTTACAACCTTTTCATCAACATAATAATCATAGCTTCCATCACGGTAAGGTTTTCCACCCAATCCGGAAACACTGACTGTACCATTTAAATTCGTTTGTCCATGACTGTTAGTAATAAAATTTTTGATAATTCCCGCATAACCTTTTTTTGCAACAGGCAAATAAGATGAAGGTAAATAACCAAGCCGTACACCTTTTGCCAAGGCATAAACAAACATGCAACTTGCAGTAGCTTCAAAATAATTTCCTTTTCTGTTTGGAAAGTTTAAAACGTCCCACCATAACCCGGTTTTATTATCCTGAACTTTTGTAACAGCAGCAGCAAATCGATTTAAAATATGAACAAGTTCTTTTCTTTGAGGATGATCTTTTGGAAAATATTGAAGTGCATCTACCAGCCCCATTCCATACCAACCCATTGCACGGCCCCAGAAATTTGCGGAAAGACCGGTTGTTTTATTAGCCCACCTTTCTGTTTTTGATTCGTCATAACCATGATAGAGCAAGCCTGTTTTCGCATCTCTCGCATGCTTTTCAATTAAGATAAATTGATTAGCGATATCATTGAAAGCAGAATCTTCATGAAATATTTTTGCCCATTCTGCGTAAAATGGTTCAGCCATGTAAAGTCCATCCAGCCACATTTGATTGGGATATATTTTTTTATGCCAGAACCCACCATCACTCAAACGCGGCTGCTGGCGCAATTGCTCCCTTAATGTAGATGCAGCTTTATAATATTTTTCTTTGCCGGTTACTTGAAAAAGCGTCAGTAAAACTCTTCCACACAAAATATTATCGAGGTTATAGTGGTCAAATTGATAAGTACGGATATTCCCATTATTATCAACAAAATGATCCATACTTTTTTGCATGTAATCAAAATATTTTCCATCACCGGTTTGCTGCCAAAGCCCTTCTATTCCCTTTAAAATCACTCCCTGATCATAGCTCCATTTGACTGGTCTTTCAGTAGAATTGCTCAATGAATCTTTCCAGATTGTCATTACCGTTTTTGCCATTTCTTTTGCATAACTCTTTGAAGTTTGCGCTTTCGAACCAAATGTCAGGGTAGCAAAAAGGAATAGAAAAACAGCTCTTTTCATTTTTAATTTTTTCAGAAATTCACTTTCCTGTGGATAAATATTTATTCATTAACAAAACAATTGTAACCCCATATTTATTAAAATCCATCAGATTTCAGGTATTTATTTACGCAAACGATACCGAAAACGTTCTCATTCGAATTCTTACTTTTAAAGCAGATCCTTTTTTCGAAAAAGAAACAGTAAACAAACAAATACTTCACATTCTTATTTTGGTAATGCTTCTACTCTAAACCAATCAAAATCTGCATATCCGGAATCATTAGTTTCAGATTCACCGACACAAAATATTCCTGCTTTTGCACCAATCCATCTTCCTTTTTCCGCTGTAAATTTTTCATCAATATTTGTAAACGCTTTCCCATCAAAACTATAACTGTATTGGCATTCAGCGTTCCCACTTACTTTAACTCTGAGATAAATTATCCCATTTTTTACTTCAGAAATTACCTGTTCAGATTCTTTTATTCCTTTAAATGCATCTTTACAAATTCCATAAACCAGGAAAATTTTTCCTTTCATATTTTTTAAATACAGAGATGAATAACTGAGGCCCATAATTGTTAATCCTGACTTTTCGTTTTCTGATTTTTCATTAGGTTGAAAATTCATTTTTGTCGTTATCATAAATTCATCGGCAGGGAATTTTTGTAAAAGAACATTAGGAACATCCCACAGATTATTTGCACTATCAGGAATCTTTAGAGCGTATAATCTCAAAGAATTATTTGCAGTGTTTAAGTAAAACCAGTTTGGTTTCGGATTTGCCATCCATTGCCATTGCAAGCCTAATGTTGATTCATCAAACTCATCACTTTCAACAGGAGTTTCGATAGGGTAACTTTTACCCACATTTGGTTTTTTATAAATCAAAACCGGTTCCCCTTTGCCGTCTCGGTTTTTATCAAGGCCAATCACCGGCCAATCGTTAATCCACTTCATTGGTTGTAAATGAACGACTCTTCCGTAAGCGCCTTTATCCTGGAAATGTAAAAACCAATTTTCACCGGTTTGTGTGGTAACCCATGCACCCTGGTGTGGGCCGTTAATTTTTGTAGAACCCTCGTCCATGACAACTTTCCGTTCATAAGGGCCGTAAATATTTTTTGAACGTAACACAACTTGCCAACCAGTTGAAACGCCTCCTGCGGGAGCAAAAATGTAATAATATCCGTTGCGTTTATAAAACTTGGGGCCTTCAATTGTAGGATCATTTTCATGTCCATCATAAACAATTTTTCCCTTGTCAATTACTTTTGTTCCTTCAGCATTTAATTGATTTACAACAAGAATACTTTTAATGCCTGCGCGGCTTCCTGCAAAAGCGTGAACAAGATAAACTTTCCCATCATCCTCCCATAAAGGACAAGGATCTATCAATCCTTTTCCCTCCTGAATTAAAAGAGGTTCGCTCCATTTGCCAGCAGGATCTTTTGATCTGATCAAATAAATTCCATAATCAGGATCAGGATAATAAATGTAAAATTCACCATTGTGATAACGGATAGCGGGAGCCCAAACTCCATCGCCGTGCCGTGGAATTGAAAAATGTTTTTCCGGAGTTAAGCGTTGCAGACCGTGGCCGATAATTGTCCAGTTGACCAAATCTTTCGAATGCAAAATTGGTAAACCCGGAACATCTTCAAAGCTGGATGATACCATATAAAAATCATCTCCAACTCTAATTGCATCGGGGTCAGAATAATCAGCATTGATGACAGGATTTTTATAAGTGCCGTTGCCATTATCCGGTATCCAAACTTTTGATACAGTCGAAGTTTGAGCGCCGGCAAAAAGTCCTGCAATGCTTGTTAATATTGTAAATAAAAATTTCTTCATCATATTTTCAATTGATTCAATTCTAATCAAACTTTATTTTTGAAAAACCTTTTTAAGAAAATCATCCATATATTTTACGGTTGGTTCAAACCACGGATTGAATAAACAAAATGAGTGAGGCGCCCCTTCAAAAGTGTGTACCTCTGAATAAATATGGTTGCTGTCCAGCACATGAATATAATCCTCCCTGCCAGCATGCATACGGGTCACGCCACTATTGATAAATAAAGTAGGTGGTGTTTCTGAACTTACATAACTGAGCGGGGAAGCCGCTTCCCATAATACTTTATTTGGCTTTTTGGGATAGCCGAACCAATACGTCGCCGCAGAAGTGTGTTTGCTATCATCCCCTTCGCCACTTTCAGGATCAACAAAAGAAAGTGTTCCATCTATATCTACTACAGCATCTACATTATCAGGCGTTCCTAAGTTACAATCGCATCCTTTAAAAAGAGGCATGTTACCGGTTGTGCCCATAAAAGCCGCCAACTCGCCACCCGCTGAAAATCCTGCTATTACAATTTTTGAAGTATCAATATTATAGGTGGACGCATGCTCTTTTACCCATTTGATGGCTGCTTTGATATCATAAACTGCCGCAGGAAACAGTGCTTCAGTGGAAAGCCTGTATTCAGGTGTAAAGCAAGCATAACCAAGATGAGCAAGCCTTTCCGCCAAGGGATAATGCTGCGAACGGCTACCTGAACGCCAACCACCGCCGTGGATCATGATAACCGCCGGAATTTTTTTTGAACTTTTTCCGGTTGGCATAAATGCATCTATCAGCAGATTACGATGATTGATTTTGCAATAGCTAAGTCCTTTTTCTTCTTTCACATCCGCATAATTAAACTCCTGAACGATAGTAATATCAGGAAAATGTTTCTTCGTTTGCTGGTAAGCACTGAAAGT